>CAKOKF010000005.1 GCA_934090775.1 uncultured Bacilli bacterium | reverse complement strand
AAAATTAATTATAATAAAAATATAGATTAATTTCTATTAGAGGAGAAAATTATATGGAATTAAATTTATTATCCATTATTTTCTTGATTTTGGGACTTTTTGTCGGGGCAATTATTGTCATCGTTACTTATATGTTTAGAAAGAGAAACTTAGCTACCAAAGCAGCTGATTTGATTAGTGATGCGATGAAAAAAGCGGAAGAAGCTAAGAATAAAAGTTTAGCCGAAATAAAGGCTGAGAGTTTACGGGTTAAAGAAGAAACTGATAAGGAAGTAAAAGAACGTAAGCAAGAATTAAAAGAATTAGAGGAACGTCTTGATAAACGTGAAACAAATATCGATAAACGTGAAGAATTATTGCAGGTTCGTTCCAATAATTTAGATAAAAAAGATGATGATATTTTAGAAAAGCAAAAAAGGTTACAAGATAAAGAAGAGAAAATAGATGAATTGTTAAAAAAACAAATTGAAAAATTAGAAGAAATAAGCAAGTTAAAAAAAGAAAAAGCTCATGATTTAATTATGAAAAAAGTAGAAGAGGATATGTCTTTAGAAATTGCGGATTTTATTAAAGAAGAGGAGCAAAGAGCAAAACTTAATGCTCATGAAATAGCTAAGGGAATTATCGTTTCGGCTATGCAAAGATATTCAGCTGATGTTACTAGTGAACAAACTGTTAGTACGATTGCTCTTCCTAGTGATGATATGAAAGGGCGTCTTATTGGTCGTGAAGGTCGTAATATAAAGACAATAGAAGCAGTAACAGGCGTTGATTTAATAATTGATGATACACCGGAAGCAATAGTTATTTCTTCTTTTGATCCATTAAGAAGGGAAATAGCTAAAATAACTCTTGAAACTTTAATTAAAGATGGGCGTATTCATCCTACAAGAATTGAAGAAGTTTATACAAAAACTTGTAATGATATAAATACTAAAATTACTGACTTAGGTAATAATGCGATATATGATTTAGGATTAGGGAAAGTAGATGCTGAACTAGTTAATATTATTGGTCGTTTGAATTATCGTACCAGTTATGGTCAAAATGCTCTACAACATTCAATGGAAGTTGCATATCTATGCGGACTTATGGCAGGCGAATTGGGAGAAAATGTTGTTTTAGCACGACGTGCTGGATTATTACACGATATTGGTAAGGCAATTGATTATGAAGTAGAAGGCTCGCATGTAGAATTGGGAGTAATGCTTGCTAAAAAATACCGTGAGGACGATGTCGTAGTAAATGCGATTGCTTCTCATCATGGTGATATAGAACCAAAAAGTATTATTGCAGTTTTAGTTCAAATTGCTGATACATTATCTGCAGCTCGTCCAGGAGCAAGAAATGATTCGATTGAAAATTATGTAAAACGTTTAGAACAATTAGAAACAATTGGTAATTCTTTTGAAGGCGTTGAAAAAACTTATGCTATGCAAGCTGGTCGCGAGGTAAGAGTAATGGTTAAACCTGATGAAATAGATGATGCTAAAGCCAAATTAATAGCACGTAATATGAAAGAAAAAATAGAAGCAGAAATGCAATATCCTGGCACAGTTAAAATTACTGTAATAAGAGAAACAAGAGCATCGGAAGAGGCAAAATAAATTGCTTAATTTTAGAGTTTATGATATTATACTAAGGCAAAAAAACGTTAGTTGGGAGTAAATTATGGAAAGATTACAAAAAGTTATAGCACAAGCAGGTGTTGCTTCTAGGAGAAAAGCTGAGGAACTTATAATTAATGGTAAAGTAACTGTTAATGGCAAAAAGATAACGGAATTAGGTACTAAGGTAAGTGGAACTGATATTATTACTGTTAATGGTAAACAACTTACTAAAGAAAGTTATGAATATTATTTATTAAATAAACCAAGAGGATACATTTGTAGTCTTAATGATGAATTTAATCGTAACATTGTGACGGAATTAATTGATACGGATAAAAGAATTTATCCGGTTGGACGTCTCGATTATGATACTACTGGTTTAATAATTTTAACTAACGATGGAACTTTAGCAAATATTTTAATGCATCCTAAGAACAAAGTAGAAAAAACTTATATTGCTAAAATTGAAGGTAATTTAACGATGGAAGAATTGCATAAACTAAAAAATGGTATAGTTATTGATAAAGTTTTATGCAAACCAACGCGTATTAAAATTAAAAAACATGATATTGTTAAATGTACTGATTTAGTAGAAATAACCATCATGGAAGGTCGAAATCATATAGTAAAAAATTTATTTAAAGCGGTTGGTCATGAAGTGGAAAAGCTAAAACGCGAAAAGTATGGATTTTTAGAATTAGGAAGTTTAAAATCTGGTGAGTATCGTAATTTAACAATTAAGGAAGTACATCGTTTGTATGCTTATAAAAAATAAAGAGTTTAATGCAAATGTTAAACTCTTTTTAGAAAGAAATTGATTTTATGAATTATGAATTATTAGCGCCAGCTGGCGATATGGAATGTTTAAAATGGGCAATTGAAGGTGGATGTGATGCTGTCTATTTAGGGGGCAATCATTTTGGAGCAAGAGCTTATTCAAAAAACTTTAATGATGAAGAATTAGGTCAAGCTATTAAATATGCTCATCGTTATGGAGTTAAGGTGTATTTAACTTGTAACACATTAATATATGATGAAGAAGTCGCTGATTTTTTAAATTTTGTACGTTATGCTCATTGTAGTGGTATTGATGCCATTTTAATTCAAGATCTTGGAATGTTCGATTTAATTCATCAAAAGTTTCCTGATTTAGAAATTCATGCTTCCACACAAATGCATATTCATAATTTAGATGGTGCTTTAATTGCTAAAAAACTTGGTTTTAAACGAATTGTTTTAGCTCGTGAAACCGATTTAAGTACAATTAAAGAGATAAAAGAAAAAACTAATCTTGATATAGAAGTATTTGTGCATGGATCTCTATGTGTATCTTATTCTGGACAATGTCTATTTTCGAGTTTAGTTGGTGGACGTAGTGGCAATCGTGGTGCGTGTGCTGGGTCATGTCGTTTACCTTATGATGTTATAAGTCGAAATAATGAAGTATTAAATACAACTAAAAAGTACCCTTTATCAATGAAAGATTTATGTACTGTATCGAATATTGGCAAACTAATGGATATAGGAGTTAATTCCTTTAAAATTGAAGGGAGAATGAAATCTAAAGAATATGTTTATTTAGTTACTAAACTTTATCGGAAGGCAATAGATAGTTATCTAGAAAAGAAAAAAGTAATTATCGATTATGATATTTTAGATAAGTTAAGGAAAGTGTTTAATCGGGAATATACATTAGGATTTTTAAATAATGTTAGCAATAATGATGTAATAAATGGTAAACAACCTAATAATGTGGGAGTTAAGATAGGTACTGTTGTTAAACTTACTAAGACTAATGCTTTAATAAAATTAGAAGATGAACTGCACATTAATGACGGTTTAAGAATTAAAGGACCTGAAGGAGAAATTGGTACAATTGTTAATGATTTCTATTTACGAGGAGAGTTGGTAAAAGAAGCAAAAGCTGGAATGATAATTAGCTTGCCTATTTGGAAAAAGCCAAATGTTGGCGATGAAGTGTTTCTTACATCTTCTAAATATATTGGTGATTGTATTGCAAATGATATCGAGGATAATCCTCGCAAAGTGCTGCTTACAGGAAGTATTATTTTACATAAAAATGAAAAAATAAAATTAACGGTTAGTGATGGTTTAAATAATATTGAAATAACAGGAATAATGGTAGATCAAGCTAAAAATAGACCATTAACTAAAGAGATTATTTTAGAAAAATTAACTAAATTAGGAGGCACTGTTTATAAATTTGCTAAACTTGATTGTAACTTGGATGATGATATATTCATCCCTTTAACAGCTTTAAATGAGTTAAGAAGAGAAGCTTTGGATATTTTAACTACTAAAAGAGAAAATATTCCTAATGAGATAATAGAAAAAGAATATATTAGAAAGGTACAAAATTTCAAGAAAGAAAATGCTGTTAATGCTTGTGTTTTTAGGGATAATGATGTTGATAATGGAAAGAAATATCAAAATATTTATTCTTATCAAAATGATACTAAGTATTATAAAGCTGTACCTAATGTAATTAATAATTATGTAAATATAATAAAAGAAACATCAAAAAAGCCAACTTTGGTTGGAGAAATAGGGGGATTAAACATATCTAATATTCATACTGATTATAGTTTGAATGTTGTTAATTCTTATACAGTTGCTTTTTTACATAGTTTAGGAGTTAAGAAGGTAACTTTATCTTATGAAATGACAAGAAGTCAAATAAAAAATTTAATAGACGAGTATCAAGAAAGATATGGAAGTATTCCTAATGTTGAAGTAATTGTTTATGGTTATATTAAAATTATGACTTTAAAATATGATTTATTAGGTGATTATAAGGATGCTGTTTTTTTAAGAGATAGATTTAGTAATAATTATCGAATTAAAAAAAATAATGAGTTAACTGAAGTTTATTATTCAAAAATATTAGATAATAGAAATATTGATTACTTTAGTATCGGTGTTAACCATATACGATATAACCTTTACAAATTTTAAGAAAAAAGATACAATGTTGATATAACTTATTAGTAAGGAAGTTTAATTATGTGGCAAGCAATTTATTATATATTTTTTACTTTAACACTGTTTTATAGTCTTTATTATGCCTTGACAGGAATATATGGTTTTATAAAACCTAGAAAATTTAAAATAGTTCCTTTTGACGCGCAAAAGAAGTTTGCAATTATTGTTGCAGCACGAAATGAAGAAGCGGTTGTTGGTAACTTAGTAAAATCAATATTAGAGTCTAATTATCCAAGAGAATTATTTGAAGTTTATGTGGCGGTCAATAATACAACTGATAATACTGCTAAAGTTGCTAAAGAAGCTGGCGCTATTGTTATAGATGTTAAAGAAAAGGTTAAATCAAAAGGCGAAGTTTTACGATATGTATTTAAAAAACTAAGAAATCGTAAAGACATTGATGCCTATATTATATTTGATGCAGATAATATTATTCATCCTGACTTTTTAGCACGTATGAATGATACTTTATGTTGCGGATATCGGGTTGCGCAAGGATTTAGAGATAGTAAGAATATTAGTGATAATTGGATAAGTGGTTCTTATTCATTGTATTATTACATGCAAAATTTCTTCTTTAGTAAAGCACGTATGACCATGAATCAAAATGCTTCCATTAACGGAACTGGATTTATGGTTAAAAAGGAATTAATTGACGAGATGGGGTTCCCAACTCAAACTTTAACCGAAGATATAGAATTTACGGCTCTTTGCGCTTTAAGAGATGAAAGAATTGCTTTTGTTGAAAATGCTGTTACGTATGATGAACAACCAGTAGAATTTAAAGCTTCTTGGAAACAAAGAAAAAGATGGTCAGTTGGTTGCTTACAATGTTTAAAACTTTACTGGAAAGATTTGTTAGGACATTTCTTTAAAACAGGTAGTCAGCCTTCATTTGATATGTTTATGAACTTTGTGGCTCCTGTTGTTCAGGTAATTTGTCTTGTGGAATTTATAGCGTTAATTTTCTTTAGAGTATTTAATATTCGTCTTTATGATATATTTTCATCATTATTCTCAAGTGGCGCGGTGTTCATGATATTAACTTATGTAAGTGGCGTTATCATTAGTATTTTCATTCTAAAATACAATAAGAGAAAGGCAAAAAATTTATTGAGTGCAATTGCTTTATTTGCGGTTTTCATTTTAACGTGGATACCAATTAATTTGGTATGTCTATTCACTAAAGATATGAAATGGGAAGAAATTAAGCATAATCGTGGCATTGCCTCTAATGAGATGAAGTTTAATAAATAATGTTAGTTAATGTTAATAAAAAATTAATGCTAGATGATTATGAACTTAGTGTTTTAAAAAAATATAATATTGATGTTAGCGAGTGCGCTAATTTAAGAGAAGTAACTTTATTAGTCGAACATTTTATGGATAATTATGAACTAGATAGTGAAGAACTAGACGAATTAGATTATATTTTAGAAAAATTACAAGAAAGAAATTATTATCAAAATACAAATAAATAATTGGTGATAAAAAATAGAAATAAAAATAATGATTTTCTTAACGAAAACTGTTGGAAAAACAAGTTAAAAAAAGAGAAAATAATACCTTTTAGAGGTGTTATTTTTTTCGATATATGATAGTATATTAATTGCACAAGTCAAGACTTAATTTTTAAAATTAAAAATGATATACTAAAGATAGTAAAGGGTGGTGATATTATGAAGTATAGTCCATTAGGAATAAAGTCCGAATATTCATTGCTTACAAGTTTAATTAAAATAAGTAATTTAGTGGAACTTACAAAACAAAATAATATTACTACTCTTGGTCTTTTAGATGATAATTTAAATGGTGTAATGGAGTTTTATGACACTTGTCTTTTAAATAATATAAAACCGGTAATTGGTTTAAAAGTAAATATTAATGATAGTAATTATTATCTTTATGCTAAGAATTATCAAGGTTATTTAGATTTAGTTAAGATAAATAATAAGAGAGAATTAGAAGAAAAAGTTTTGTTTGGTGATTTAGCAAACTCACAAATATATGTGGTTATACCTTATAAATTTAAAGGTAATTATGAAGAATTAAAAAATATCAAAAGTTCTAGTGATATTTATATTGCTTATACTAATTTAGAAGAAAAAAATAATTTAAGTTTGGTGACTTCTAATATATTATTTATTAAAGAAATAAGATGTTTTAATACAAATGATACAGTTTATTTAGAATATTTAAAGAAAATTGGCGATAATGATTTTGAAACTTTTAATACAGCTTATGAAAATGAAAATTTAACTATTGATGATATTCAAAGATTAAATAAGTTTATAGATACTATTGAAATTAAAATAGATAAAACTAAAAGATATATTCCTGTTTTTAATAAAGATACTAATAGTAAAAATTATCTTTATAACTTAGCTTTTTTGGGACTTAAAAAAAGATTAAATGATAAAGTTAGTGATATATATATAAAAAGGTTAAATTATGAATTAGATGTTATTGATAAAATGGGATTTAATGATTACTTTTTGATTGTTTACGATTATGTTAAATATGCGAAGAAAAATGATATTTTAGTGGGACCAGGGCGTGGTTCCGCCGCTGGGGCTTTAGTAAGTTATTGTTTAGGAATAACTAATATAGATCCTTTAAAATATAATTTGCTTTTTGAGCGTTTCTTAAATAAAGATAGAGTTACAATGCCAGATATTGATATTGATTTTGAAGATGTTAGACGTGAAGATATGATAAGCTATGTAAGAGAAAAATATGGTTTATATAATGTGGCTCCAATTACAACTTATGGGACTTTACAAGCTAGACAAGTTATTCGAGATGTTAGTAAGTATATTATTGTTGATGATAAATTAATTGATAATTTTGTTAGCAATATTAATTCTAAATTAAGTTTAAAAGAAAATTTGCAAAATCCTCTAATTAATAAAATGTTAAAAGAAAATGGAGTTTTACAAAGAATTTATAAAGTGGCGATGAAGTTAGAAGGTTTAAAACGTCATATGTCAGTTCATGCGGCTGGTGTGGTTATTTCTTCAGTTTCGTTAAAAGATGTTATGCCCGTTGTTAAGACCGCAAATGGAATTAATACGGGATTAACTATGAATTATTTAGAAGAACTAGGCTTCTTAAAAATGGATTTTTTAGCTTTATCAAACTTAACATTCATTCATAATATTTTAAGAAACTTACCAAGCAATTTTAATCTCTATAATATCCCATTAGATGATAAAGCAACATTTGATTTATTTTGTACTGTTGATACCGATGGTATATTTCAGTTTGAATCGACGGGAATGAAAGAGTTTTTAAGAAAATTACAACCTAAAAATTTTAATGATTTGTATGCTGCCGTAGCCTTATTTAGACCAGGACCAATGGATAATATTGATACTTTTATTGCTAGAAAAAATGGCGCTAATGTAACTTATATCGTTCCTGAGTTGGAGCCAATCTTAAAAGAAACTTATGGTATTATTGTTTATCAAGAACAAATTATGCAAATCTTAGTAACGATGGCTGGTTTTAGTTTTGCACAAGCTGATAATATAAGACGTGCAATGAGTAAAAAGAAAAAAGAAGTAATTGAAAAAGAACGAGTAAACTTTATTACTTCCGCTGTAAAAAAAGGTTATAATGAGTCTAAAGCCACCAAAGTTTATGATTTAATATTAAAATTTGCTAACTATGGTTTTAATAAAGCTCACTCAGTAAGTTATGCTTTAATTGGTTACCAAATGGCTTATTTAAAAACCCATTATAAAGAAGTATTTTTAGCTAATTTACTTAATATGACTATATCTAATAGTAAGAAAACGGAAGATTATTTAAATATAGCGAAGAAAGATAAGATAACTATTTTAGTACCTAATATTAATAAGAGTAAAGATGTATATTTAAGTAAAAATAATTATTTATTGTTACCTTTAAGTATTATAAAAAATATTGGTAGTAATACAGTTAATATGATCTTAAAAGATAGAGAAGAAAATGGTTTATTTATAGATTATTTTGATTTAGTAAGAAGATTTTATAAACTAGGAATTAAGAAAAATGTTATTGAAAGTCTAATTTATGCTAAAGCTTTAGATACTTTTAAGATAAATCATAAAACGATGATAAATATGCTTGATGAAGTGTTAAGATATGCTGAGATTTGTGATGATTTAGATGTGTCTTTAGTAGAAAAACCTATCTTAAAAATAGAAGATGAATATGATGATAAAACTTTAATGAATCAAGAGTTAAATGTTTATGGTTTTTATGTAAGTAATCATCCAGCAAGTAAATATAAGGCTAAAGATATAATAAAAATAAATAATGTTAAAGATTATTTAAGTAAGAATGTGAAAATGGTCATCTTAGTTAATGATATTAGAAAAATAAAAACAAAAAAGAATGAAGATATGGCTTTTATTAATGGAACTGATGAAACTGGGAGTATGGATTTTGTCGTTTTTCCCAAAAAAATTAATTATCTAGAAAATTTAAAAGCCGGCAGTTTAGTGCTCGTAATGGGAACGGTAGCTAGAAGAATTGATAAGTATCAAATAAATATAAATGTAGTAAGGAGTGTCTAAAATGAGTAGTGAAGAATTGTTTTTTCAAAGTCTAGGAATAAATGATTTAACAGTTTATCAAAACTATAAGATAAAAGAAGTTTTATTAGACGAGAAGAAACGAGAATTTAATGTAACTATGGTAGTGCCAAATGATTTAATTCCTCAAGATGTTGATAAATTATATCAAGCTTGTAAAAGAGGAATTAATGGAAATATTAAAGTTAATTTAACTGTTGAAAGTAATATCACTGATAAAGATAAAATAATTAGTATATTTAGATATGTTTTAAATAGTTATATAAGTACAAAACCTTCTTTAAGTGGAATAATTGATAATAATATTACTATGGATGATGATATTATTATTGTTGAAGTTAATACAAAAGTAGAAGAAAAGTCCATATTAGAAGGGGTAAAAAGCTTATTAAATAGACTTAGTTTTTATGGAATTAAAGATGTTAATATTACAACAATGGTAAATGTCGAAAAACAAGAAGAAATTAAAAAACTAATGGAATCTAGTCATGAAGAACAAGTGGTAAAAGAAGTATCACCAGTATTTTTAGGTAAACATATTGATGGTGACATTATGGAAATCAATGATATAATGGGTGATACCAAAAATGTTATTGTTGAAGCTTTTATTTTTGGGGAGATTGCTACTTTAGAAAAAGAAACTATTAATATTATTACACTTAAGGTTAGTGATAAAACGAATAGTATTTTAGCGAAGATTTTTAAAAAAGATCATGATGAATTTAGTGAAGTTATGGATAATTTAAAAGCTGGTAATTGGTATCGTATTCATGGTAATGTTGAGTTTGATACTTTTGCGAAAGAATTAGTTTTAAAAGTTCGTAATATGGAAAAGATAGCTTCTAAAGAAAATAAGGTTAAAGATGAGGCTGAGGTTAAGAGAGTTGAATTACATACCCATACCATGATGAGTGCGATGGATGCGGTTATTCCGGCCGAGGCCTTAGTAAAATATGCTTATAATTTAGGACATAGAGCTATTGCAGTAACGGACCATAACTGTGTTCAATCATTTCCAGAGCTATATCATACCGTTGAAAATATTAATAAAGGTAAAGATCCAAAAGACCATTTTAAAGTTTTATATGGAACAGAAATTAATGTTGTTAATGATGATATTGATGTAGTATTTAATAATCGTGAATATAACTTGTTAGACCAAACTTATGTTGTCTTTGATACCGAAACCACTGGCTTTTATGCTGGCAGTGACCAAATGATTGAAATTGGGGCAGTTAAGATCAAGAATAATGAAATTTTAGATCGTTTTGATGAGTTAATTGACCCTCATCGTCCACTTCCTCAAAAGATTACGGATTTGACATATATTACAGATGATATGTTAAGAGGTAAAGAAAACGAAGATGTGGTTACCAAAAAATTCTTAGATTGGGTAGGTGATTTACCTTTAGTTGCTCATAATGCTAAGTTCGATATTTCCTTTATGAAAGCAGCTTGTAATAAATACAATTTAGGTGAGTTTAATGCGACAGTCTTAGATACCATGAGTATGGCTCGTATGTTACATCCAGATTGGCCAAACCATAAACTTAGTACTTTGACTAAAAAATTAAATATTCCTTGGGATGAAGATAAACACCATAGAGCTGATTATGATGCCGAAGGAACTGCTTATGCTTTTTATAAATTTTGTAAAGATTTTGACCAACAAAATATTTCGACAACTACTAAGTTAGTAAAGAGTATTGATACTGAGAGTTTAGTTAAGTTTGCTTATCCTTTTCATGCGACTATTATTGCTAAAGACCGTGGTGGTTTAAAGAACTTATTTAAAATTATTAGTATGGCTAATACTAAATATCTTTATAAAAATGAACAGCCAAAGATTCCAAGACGAGAAATTAGTAATTTAAGAGAAGGACTTATTATTGGTTCAGCTTGTGTTAACAATGAAATATTTGAAAAAGCTGCTGGGATGGAAGATGAAGAACTTGTTAACATGATGAGTTTCTATGATTATATCGAGGTTCAACCACTAAGTGTATTCTCACATTTAATTGGGGTTGATCGTAAGTTTAGTAATGAAATTGAAGCTCAAAATTACTTAAAGAGAATTATTCGTGTGGCTAAAGAAGCTGGTAAACCAGTAGTAGCCACTGGCGATGTTCATAATTTAACAAAGGAAGATTTAATTTATAGAGAAATAATTGTTAATACGAAGTTTAACGGTAAGTTGCATCCATTAAATCGTAAAGGAATGGCTGTTCCAAATATGTATTTAAAAACTACTAATGAAATGTTAGAAGAATTTAACTTTCTAGATAAAGAAACAGCTTACGAAATAGTAGTTACTAATCCAAATAAAATAGCTGATATGATTGAAGAAATCGAAGTAATTATTGCTACTCCGAAACCATTTGCACCTAAGATTCCTAATTCGATTGAAACAATGACCGAACTAGTTTATACGAAGGCTAGGGACTGGTATGGTGATGTTTTACCTTATCATATTGAAGATAGACTTGCTAAAGAACTTTATGGTGATTCGTTAAAAGAAGCGATAACTTATTATGTTAATAAAGATGAGTCAATTACTGATAAGGATAAAGAAATATTTGCTATTTTGCATAAAACGATTGTTGGTGGTTATGATTCAGTAAAAGATTATATTAAAGGTTATTTAAAAGATACTTTAGAAGAAGTACCTAACGATGAGGAGTTAGATAAGGAAGCTAAGAAGAAGTTAGGTGGTATCATCGGTGCTGGTTATGACGTTATTTATTTGATTGCTCAAAAATTAGTTAAACACTCTAATGATGAAGGATTCTTAGTTGGGTCCCGTGGTTCCGTTGGTTCTTCATTTGTTGCTTGTATGATGGGGATAACGGAAGTTAACTCTTTGGCAGCGCATTATCGTTGTAGTAAATGCAAACTTAGTATTTTTGATGATGAGGAAGGCAATCCTTTAGGTTCAACTTATTCAAGTGGCTTTGATCTTCCGGATAAAAAATGTCCAAATTGTGATATTCCAATGATTAAAGATGGTCAAGATATGCCATTTGCTACTTTCTTAGGATTTAATGCTGATAAGGTTCCGGATATCGATTTAAACTTTAGTGATTTAAATCAAGCAAGTGCTCATGATTATACGAAGGTATTGTTCGGTGTTGATAATGTTTATCGTGCCGGGACCATTGGCACCGTTGCGGAGAAGACCGCTTATGGTTATGTTCGTGGGTACTGTGAGGATAAAGGCATTATCATGCGTAATTTAGAAATTGAACGTTTAGCTATGGGCTGTACTGGTGTTAAGAGAACTACTGGTCAACACCCCGGTGGTATCGTTGTTATTCCAGGATATATGGAAGTTTATGATTTTACTCCATTTCAATATCCGGCCGATGACCCAACTAGTGTATGGCGTACAACTCACTTTGATTACCATGCTATTGACGCTGATGTTTTAAAATTGGATATTTTAGGTCATACTGACCCAACACAATTAAGAATGATTCAAGATTTAACTGGTGATGATATTACCAAAGTACCTTTAGATGATAAAGCAACCATGTCGATATTTACTTCAACGAAAGCTTTAGGCGTAACACCGGAACAAATTATGTGTGATACTGGTACTTTAGGAGTTCCAGAATTCGGTACACCATTTACAATCTCTTTAGTTAAAGATACTAAACCAACTACTTTTGCCGAACTTATTAAAATATCTGGTTTGTCTCACGGTACCGATGTATGGTTAGGTAATGCTCAAGAATTAATTGCTAAAAATGTTGTACCTTTCTCGAAAGTTATAGGTTGTCGTGACGATATTATGGTCGATTTAATGTATCGTGGACTTCCACCATTTAAAGCCTTCAAAATAATGGAGTTTGTTCGTAAAGGACGTGCTTCTAAACCAAAAGACCATGAAGAATGGGAAGGCTATGTTAAATTAATGCATGAATATAACGTAGAAGACTGGTTTATTGATTCATGTGCGAAGATTAAGTACATGTTCCCTAAAGCTCATGCGGCAGCTTATGTTACTAGTGCCTTTAGAATTGCTTGGTATAAAGTTCATAAACCTATAGTTTACTATGCTTCGTATTTTTCTACTAGATTTGATGATTTTGACTTAGAAGTTATGGTTAAAGGTTATGATACTATTAAAGCTAAAATGGCGGAATTAATGGCTAAGGGATACGATGCTACTAATAAAGAAAGTAGTTTATTAGAAACTTTAAAATTAGCTTTAGAAGCAACCGCTCGTGGTATCAAATTTAGTAATATTGATATCGAAAAAAGCGATGGTAAAAACTTTGTTATAAAAGATGAACATACTTTAATTTGTCCATTTAAAGTTTTAGATGGTCTAGGAGATTCTGTTGCTACTAAGATAATTGAAGAAAGAAATAAGCAACCATTTATAAGTATTGAAGATTTACAAAGTCGTGGTAAGGTAAGTAGTACAACTGTTGATAAATTAAGAACTTTAGGAGTTTTAGATGGTTTACCAGAAACTTCACAATTAAGTTTATTTTAGTTTGATTTTGTGGTATCCTTATATTAGGAGGATAACGATATGTCAAAAAAAGAAATACAATTATATAACGATAAGTTGTTATGCTATGCTATTTTAATTTTAGCTATTGGCTTAGTAGGAGGTTCAACTTTAATTGCTGTTGGTGTAAGGTGTGATACCATCAATGCAATAAGTTTTTGTATGATGGGTTCTATTATAATTCTTACCTTCTTTGTTACTTCGCTAATATTGTATTTAGTAGCTAAAAAGGAAGAATTAAAAAAATTATTTGATTAGTTTTAAAACTGCTAGAGTTTGCATAATTTAGCAGTTTTATTATGCCTAAATGTGATTGACAATAGTTATATACTTTGGTAAAATAACTTATGTTTTAAGGGCTTTCTTAAAACCGCACTAAAAAGGTTAGAAGAGTTTTGATACCACCTTAAGGGCGTGTCTTAAATTTATAAGGAGGGATATTATGAAAGCAATTTTTGTAACAGGTGGAAAACAATATTGTGTTTCTGAAGGCGATGTAGTTTATGTTGAAAAATTAGATGCTGAAGTTGGTAAAGAAGTAACTTTTGATGAAGTACTTATGGCTGGCGAAGTATTTGGTAATCCAACAGTTAAAAATGCAAGCGTAGTTGGCGTTGTTGAAAAACAAGGTAAACAAAAGAAAATTACTGTATTTAAGTATAAACCTAAGAAGAAATATCGTAAAAAACAAGGACATAGACAACCATATACTAAGGTTACTATTAAGTCTATTAATGTTAAATAATTATGATAAAAGTGAACTGTGTAGTATCTAATGGTTTAATTGAAAAAGTAAGTATTAAAGGTCATGCTGACTATGATACTTTAGGTAAAGATATTGTTTGTGCGGCTGTATCGAGTATAGTTACAACGAGTATAAATAATATAATAGCTTTAGAAGAAGATACAATTAAATACGATACTAAAGAAGGTAATGTTAATATTACTGTTCTAAGGAATAGTGAAGTTACTGATAAACTTTTAAATGTTATGTTAAATATGTTAAAAGAATTAGCAACTGACTATCCACAAAATATAAAAATAGGAGGATTAAGATGAATTTTATGAAATTGAATATCCAATTATTTGCTCACGTTAAGGCTCAAGGTTCTACTCAAAACGGTAGAGATTCTGTTGGTCGTAGATTAGGTGCTAAGGCTAGCGACGGTGAAGTTGTTAGTGCTGGTTCAATAATCTATCGTCAAAGAGGAACTAAGATTTATCCAGGAACAAATGTTGGAATGGGAAAAGACCATACTCTATATGCTGAAATAGCAGGCGTTGTTAAATTTGAACGTTTAGGTAGAGATAAGAAAAAAGTAAGTGTATACGAAGTTAAGTAGTGTATACTTCTTTTTTTATGTTATAATTTTTCTATAAGATATAAAGGTAGGTTAATATGTTTGGAAAAATTATAGGATTAAAAGATAATTATATATATTTAGAAAATAAACTAGGACGAGCAGAAACTAACTTAATTGGTTATCATGTTATTTTTAATGACTCAAATAAGACCTTGGTGGGCGAAGTAGAAAATGTTAGCATTGAAAAAATAGAAATATTATTAATTGGTGAAATTAAAAATAATACTTATATGGCTGGAATTATAAAAAAACCTAGTCCTAATGCAACCGCTAGAATTATAACAAAAAAAGAGCTGGAATATTTACTTGGCAGTCAAGATTATAGCAATCGAAGCAATTTGTTGATTGGTAATTCACTTATATATGATGGTTTTAAGGTTACAGCTGACAAAAATAAATTTTTTAGTGGCCATTTTGCGGTTTTAGGAAATACTGGCTCAGGCAAATCTTGCGCGACAGCTAGACTTTTGCAAAACTTATTCTATAGTAATGATGATAAATTACCAATTAATTCTCATTTTGTTATATTTGATGTCTTTGGGGAGTATAAAAGTGCTTTAAAAGGAATAGAAAATATAGAAGGCTTAGGTTTTAAAAGTTATTCAACAAGTCCGAAGGAAGATGATATGCCTGTTAAGATACCAGCTTATTTTTTAGGAATTGATGATTTGGCACTTCTATTAAATGTTAATGATTATAATGTTATACCGGTAATTGAAAATACTTTAAGATTAACTTATATTTTTACCAGTAAGGATCCGGATACTGTTAAATATAAAGACTATATAATTGCTTCTACTTTGATGGATATATTATCATGTGGAAAACCAGCGGCCGCTATACGAGATCAAATAATTGCCGCTTTGACTAAATTTAATACAGTTAACATTAGCTTGGATTCTATAATTCATCAACCAGGCTATGACAGAACATTACGTCAATGTTTATTAATAGATAGTCAAGGTAAAATGAACGCTATTGGTCCTTTAACTGATTTTGTAAAATCTTTCTTAAATTTTGATTTAAATGAATTAAAAATAAAACCTAATTTTATTTATACTTTAGAAGACTTACAAGTTGCTTTAGATTTTTCTTTACTTAACGAAGGGGTTTTAAATTCTAGTGCAAGGTATGATAAGTTAAATTCTTTAAAGATTAGATTAAATTCGATAATTAATAGTGAGTATAAACAAATATTTGAATTTAAAGAAGTTATTTCGAAGAATGATTATATAAAACAATTTTTTAAAACAAAAGATGGTAAGAATGCTCAAATAGTTAATATTAATTTAAATGGTGTAGATGATAGAATGATTAAAATTTTATCGAAGATATATGGAAAAATGTTCTTTGATTATGTAACCAATTTAGAGATTAGGGCTAGTTTTCCAATTCATATGGTGATTGAAGAAGCACATAGATATGTTCAAAATGACCATGACTATGAAGTGTTAGGTTATAATATTTTTGATAGAATTACTAAAGAGGGTAGAAAATATGGTATCCTTTTAGGACTTATTACCCAAAGACCAAGTGAGTTATCCACAACTAGTTTATCGCAATGTTCTAATTTCTTAGTTCTTCGCCTTCATCATCCTGATGATGTTGATATTGTTAGTAGAATAAGTGCGGCTGTTAATAAAAATATGTTAGAAAGAGTAAAAACTTTGCGTTCAGGTATGCCTTTGTGTTTTGGGACAGCTTTTAATATTCCTGTGATTGTTGATATGACTTTACCTAATCCAATGCCTACTTCAACTAGTGTTGATGTTGTAAAGGTTTGGTATAATTAAAATGGAAGGTATTGTTTATTATGGGAGTAAATATGACAAATAATACTGATGAATTTTTTATGTATAAATGTGATTATTGTGGAACGGAAGTAATTGTTGATGGATTTAATACTACAGAAGTAAAGTGCTATTTATGTGGTCGATCTTTAACAAAAATTGAACGAATTTTTAGTAAAGATATTTTAGATACTTTATTACCTTTTAAAGTTTCCCAGCAAGAAGCTGAAATTATAATCAAAGACTTTATTAAGAAAAATAAATATAATTTAAATCCTAAATTAAAGAAAAAACTTTTATCACAAAGTGTTATGGGTGTTTATTTTCCGTGCTTGGTTTTAGATGTCAATGCTCAAGTGTTATTTAGTGGTGAAGGTGAACATCAAACTGATGCATCTACGTGGGAAATTCAAGGAAATAGAGAACAATATAATTCTTATGCTGAATATTTGCGAAATACAACAAGGCTACCACTTTATAATGCGGATGTTTATTATGTTGAACGAAGTTTTAATTTAAATATAAAAAAATTAGTAATAGACGTAAATGTTAATGATAATAATAATATAATTGATGAATTAATGCCTTTTGATTTAGATAATGTTATTAAATATGATGAGAAATATTTAAATGATTTTCATGAAGATAAATTAAAAGAAATTCTTTATAGAAAAGTAAAAAGCACTGCTAGAAGTTCATGTAATGATACTTTAGATATGTATGATAGAGGTGTACGCTGGGATTATGAAAATGTTCAAATTACCAGTCTACGGGGAAGAATAATTTATTTACCTGTATGGTTATGCAGTTATTTAGAAGTTAAAGGTAATAAAAAAACTTGCCGTTATCTTGCTATTAATGGTAGAACTAAGAGGCTAACAACAAATTTACCCATGTATTTTTCAACTTTATTATTTATTTGTTTTCTTGCCGAAGTTACTGGCGTTTTATTCATGTTTTTAATTCCTTGGAAATATAATTGGTTATTTTTAAGTTTGGGCTTTATTTGTTTTGTAGTTCTTAAACATCAATATAGTAATTCTAAAGAATTATTTGATGACCAAGAAAATATCATGAAAGATATAAGTAATTTAAAACAAATTGATAATTTTATTCGTGTTAATAATGCGCAAACAAGTAAGCAAATGAAAGATGCTAATAATAGGATAAGTAAGTAATAAGATTTGATGATCTTTTAAATCTTAAAGTATTACTTTTAATAATTAATAAAGAAAAAAATATTGCCAAAATTAAAAAGTTATGGTTAAATAATTTCTTGGTGGAAAAGATGAATATTAAAGAAATTAGTAAAAATATTAAAAATGATTCTTATGTTAATTATTTAATAAAAGATAAAGATATTATTAGAACCCAATGTAGCAGTGTAATTAATTTTAAAGATGCTATGTCTATTGATGATATTGCCAATTTAGATTGCAGTTCGACTGGTATTTTAGAAGATATTAAATTAACAATAGAAAAATTAGATACTGTTAACTATGATGCTTTAGGTTTTAGCTTTTGTAGTGGTCTAGTAATAAAAAGTAATAAATGTAAGGTAGAAAGCGTTGGCGACTTATTCTTATATAAATTAACTGTTTTTCCCTTAGTAAAAATGGATGATGGATATCGTAGAATAAGTGGTACTATGCCAAATATTTATTGTAGCGCTAGTGGTACTGTTGAAAAAGTTATTCACTTTAGTGATTTGAAAGAAGTATTAGAAAATTTAGGAATAGTAAAAGATTTGAATCTTGAAGATGATTTTAAAAAGATGACTGCTGGTTTTTATAAAAAAGGAAAAGCGATTATTGTTATTTATCATCGTGAAAAAGGAAGGGTACTTAAAAAGAATTAAGTGCTTTTTTTCGTACTTATGGTAAAATAGACATATAAATGGTGATAACTATGGTAAATATATTAATTGTAGAAGATGATATTAATTTACTTAATATTATGAAAAAGAATTTAGAGCGTGAAGGCTATAATGTTTTTACAGCATTCGATGGTGGATCAGGCTTGGAAGTTTTAGAAAATAATCATGTTGATTTAATTATTTTAGATTTAATGTTGCCTAAATTAGATGGTTATGGCTTTACAAAAAAAGTTCGGAGTGAGAAGGAAAACTTACCTATTATAATGACGACTGCTAAAAGTTTGATGGAAGATAAAAGAATTGCTTTTCAAACAGGGGTTGATGATTATATGACGAAACCTTTTGAAATGGAAGAACTTTTATTAAGAGTGAAAGCTTTGTTAAGAAGAAGTAAGATTTTAGCTGAGAAAAAAATAGTTATTGGGAAAGTTATTATTGATTGTGATGCGATGACTGTAACTAGAGAGGAAGAAGTTACGGAATTAACCCAAAAAGAATTTGCACTACTTTATAAATTATTATCTAATCCAAATAAAATATTTACAAGAAATCAGTTGATGGATGAAATATGGGGTTATGAGTCTAATAGCGATGATCGAACTATTGATGCTCATATTAATAGGTTAAGAAGAAAATTTGAATATTATCCCGAGTTTGAGATTAAGTCAGTAAGAGGTTTAGGATATAAGGTGGTTAAAAATGAAAAAAATTAGTGATAAAGAGATAAAAACTAATCAAAAGTTGACCCTTTATTTTACCGCTTTGGCTTTTTTAACTTTTGCGGCGATTATAATTGCTTTAAGTTTTTTGATATTTTTAGGAAATAAGATTTTAGGTTGGGATTATATGATAGATTTTCATCAATCACAATTTTGGATTTTAGTGTTTGTGGCTATTATTTTAATTGGGATAATTTCTTCTATCTTAATTGGTCGTCCTATCCTAAAAGGGATAAAGGAAATATCTAATTCTACGAAGAAAATTAGCGAAGGTGATTTTTCAGTTCGGATAAAAGAAAATAATGCGAAGTTTTTAGGTCGTTTAGCTAATGATTTTAATCAAATGGCTAAAGAATTAGACGGCGTAAAAATTTTAAGAAACGATTTTATTAACAACTTTTCACATGAATTTAAAACTCCTATTAGTTCCATTAAGAATTATGCCGAAGAACTAAAAAATAATGATTTATCCAAAGCGGAACAAGATAAGTATTTAGATATAATCATAAAAGAAGCTACTAGACTTTCTAATTTATCAAATAGCATTTTATATTTATCCAAAGTGGAAAAACAAGAAATCTTAACCGATAAAACAAAGTATGATGTTGGGGAACAAATAAGACAAGCTATTCTTTTAGAAATGCAAAAAATAGAAGCTAAAAATTTAGAGTTAGATCTAGATATTTTAGATTATAAGTTAAATTTAAATGAAGATAGTTTAGAGCAGGTGTGGATAAATTTACTGGATAATGCCATAAAATTTAGTGAACCTAATAAGACCTTAAAAATAACTAGCAAGTTGATTGATAACTATTATGAAGTTAGGATTAAAGATGAAGGAATTGGAATTGAAGATGATGATTTACCTTTTGTCTTTGAAAAATTTTATAAAGCTGATAAATCGCATTCCGAAGAAGGTAACGGTCTTGGTCTTTCTTTAGTTAAAAGAATAATTGAACTCCATAAAGGAAATATTGAAATAAAAAGTAAAGTTGGTAAAGGAACGGAAGTTATCGTTAAATTACCATTAAAATAATTTCATATTCAGTTCATTTTTAAATTGTATAATGAAAATGTTGTGTATAGGAAGTGATTAGTTATGAAGAAAAATTATGCCTATTATAATAATCCAAAAATAAATAGTTTTAAAGACTTAATGAATTTAAGTATTAAAAAACCTTTAGATATAGCTTTTGAATTCTTAGATAAAAGTAAAGTTAGAGTAACTAAAACTTATCAAGATTTTTTTGAAGATGTTAGACTTACTAGTAATTATATAGCTAATCTTTATAATAATAAACATATTGGTTTAATTGGGGAAAATTCATATAACTTTTTAGTTTTATTTATGAGTATAGTTATCAGTGGTAATTGTGTAGTCATTATTGATAAGGATTTAGATGCTAATGATATTAAGAAAATGTTAAAAAATATAAATACTAATACTTGCTTTTATTCAAAAAATTATTGTGATAATTTGTGTGGTATTGTTAGTAAGATGTATCCGATTGAAGATGTTGAAAATTATCAAAGCCCTAAAGATTTTATTAGATTTACTAATCCGAAAGATGCTAGTGTTATTTTCTTTACTTCAGGGACGACGGGATTTAATAAAGCTGTATGCTTAAGTGAAGAAAATATTTGTTTTGATATTTGGTCATTAGCTAATCTTTTTAAACCAAATGGTGGGGTGTATGCGGTATTACCTTTTCATCATTCGTTTGGACTTATTACCGGAATTTTAAAACCATTTTATTATCACGTTCCTATCTTTATAAATAGTAGTTTAAAAAATTTACAAAAAGAAATGGTTTTAGCTAAACCAAATACCATGTTTGTCGTGCCGGTTTTTATTGAAACTTTTTATAAGACGATATGGGCAACGGCAAGAAAGACGAAACAAGATAAAAAATTAAAACTAGGTATAAAATTATCTAATAGTCTTTTGAAAATTGGGATTGATATTCGTAAAAAATTATTTAAATCGCTTTATGATCAATTTGGCGGTAATTTAGAATATTTCATTTGTGGTGGCGCTTACTTAGATGTTAAATATGTTAAATGGTTTCGCAGTATTGGTATCGAAATTTTAAATGGTTATGGTATTACTGAGTGCAGTCCCGTTGTCGCAGTTAATCGTAACTTATATGGTAAAGACGGTTCCGTTGGTTTGATTGGTCGTAATATTGAAGTCAAAATAATTGATGAAGAAATATGCGTCAAAGGAAAAAATGTTATGCTAGGTTATTATAATGATACCAAAGCGACTAAAGAGGTTTTAAATGATGGCTGGTTTAAGACTGGTGATTTAGGTTATGTCGACAAAGATGGCTTTCTATTTATAACTGGTCGGAAGAAAAATTTAATTATCTTATCAAATGGCGAAAATATATTACCAGAGATGATAGAAGAAAAACTAATGAAAGATAAAGGCATTATGGAAGTTATAGTTAGTTCTTTAAATAATCAGTTAGTAGCCTATATTTATCCTAGTGAAGATTACTTAGGAAATATTACTTATTTTAATAATTTGATTTATAAATATAATAAAACGGTTCCTAAGAATCATCAAATAAGTAAATGTATTTTAAGAACTACGGAATTTAAGAAAAATAATAATCATAAAATTTTAAGAAATAAAATAATGGAGGAATAAAAAATGGAAGATAAAAAAATAATGGTTGGAGAAGTAATTAAATTAATTAGTGAGGTTTGTGAAATACCAGAAGAAAAGATTAGTGGTAAATCTAATTTAACAACAGATTTAGAGTTAGAATCTTTAGATATTGTTACTTTGATTAGCGAATGTGAAGATCGATATCATTTAACTATCCCTGATAAGGACATTAAGACTTTACAAACAGTTAATGATATTGTGGATTATTTGAATAAATAGATACTATATAATTCAATTTTTAAATATTAAACAGTGAACTTGAAAAAATATATTGTCAAAGATAACATCAAGAAGTATAAAAAGAAAATATGGATAAATTATATATAGAAGAAAATAAAAGTAGTAGGGAAGTCATAAGTAACATAGCTCTTGATTACGGCTTAACTAATTATGAAATTTTAAAAAGTAAGAATGGTAAACCTTATTTTAAAGATGAAAAAGTTTATTTTAATATAAGTAATAAAGATAATGTGACTGTGGCGATTGCTAGTGATAGACCTGTGGGAATAGATATTGAAAAATTAACCTTTAAAGAAAAAGTAGTTAAATATTTTTTTACGACGAATGAACAAGAAATTATTAGAAAAAGCCTAAATAAAAAGTTAGATTTTACAACTATTTGGGTTAAAAAAGAAGCTTATTTAAAATGTTTAGGTTTAGATATAACGAGCTTTAGAGAAATAGATACCACTAAACTAAGTGGTTTTATTCTAAAAAATTATAAAGAGTATGTAATAGGAATTATTAAGGAGTAAGGATGAATTTATTATATTGTGGCGATAGTAATATTAAAGATGGTTTATTTTTATCAATAAAATCAATTTTAAAAGTAGAAAAAGAAGTTTTAAATATTTATGTTTTGTCAATGGATTATTTAAACTTTAAGAAAATTGATGAAAAGTTTATTGAATATTTAGATGCTTTAGTAAAGACAGTTAATAAAGATAGCTTTGTAAAACTAATTGATATGACGAAGATATATGAAGGAAATGAATGCAAGGCGAATAAAGATACTATGTTTACGCCTTATTGTATGTTAAGACTTTATAGTGATTTAGTTGATTTACCAAGCAAGATATTATATTTAGATACGGACGTTTTAGCTTATCGTAGCTTAAAAGATTTTTATGATATTAATAATGCTAATTATGAGTTAGTGGGGGTACTAGATTATTATGGTAGCCATTTTTATAAGAAAAATCTTTTTAAGAAAGACTATTTAAATTCAGGAGTTTTACTTTTAAATTTAGACTTATTAAAAAAAGAAGATGTTTTAAAGAAAGCTCGTGAAATGTGTGCAACTAAAAAGATGTTATTACCTGATCAAAGTGCTTTAAATATTTTGTGTAAACATAAACTTATTGTTGATAGAAAATATAATGAACAAAAAGCTATGCAAAGTGATACGGTGTTAAGACATTTTACGACGACATTTAAGTTTTTTCCAAGGATTAAAACTCAAAAAGTTAAGCCTTGGCAAATTGATAGAATGCATGATGTATTAAACTGTCATGAATTTGATTGGTTACTTGATGAATATAAGGAGTGGTTACAAATGAATAATAAAATTATACCAATATTTTTTACAATCGATGATGCTTTTGCACCTTTTGTAAGTGTCGCAATAAAGTCATTACTTGATAATGCTAGTCAAGACTATTTTTATCATATTCATATTGTTAATAATGGTTTAAGTGAAGAAAATAAAGCTAAAATCTTAGAATTAGAAACTAGTTATAGCAAGATAATGTTTAATAATATGGATGAAAGACTTAAGGCAATAACGGATAAAAAAGGAACAAGATTAAGAGAAGATTATTTTAGTTTAGCTATTTTCTTTAGAATTTTTATTCCTGATTGTTTTAAGGAATATGATAAAGCTTTATATATTGATGCTGATACTATAATTCTAGATGATATTAGTAAATTATACAATACGGATTTAGAAGGCAATTACATTGGAGGTTGTGTTGATACTTCTTGTTTTGCTGTTAAAGATATAACTAATTATTTTACCAATGGTGTTGGCGTTGATTACCGTGAGTATATAAATTCTGGTGTTATTCTTTTTGATATGAAAACCTTAAGAGATAAAGGTTTTGCCGATAAATTCTTATATTTATTTAATAAATATAACTTTGGTAATGTTGATCCTGATCAATCTTATATAAATGCGATACTAAAAGGTAAAATTAAGTATTTAGATGGTAAGTGGGATACTATGCCTACTGAGGGTGGTAAAAGATGTGATAATCCGGGTATTGTTCACTTTAATTTATTTAAGAAACCTTGGCATTATGATAATGTTTTATATGAAGATGAATTTTGGGATTACGCTAAGAAAACAGCTTATTATGAAAAAATAAAGGAAATTAAAGAAAACTATACGGATGAAGATAAACAAAAAGACAATAAGAGCTTAGAAGCAATGTTAAAAAGATGTCGAGAAATAGTTGAAGATGAAGTTACTTTTAAAACAGTCTTTGATAGTGGTAAGGAAGATAGATTATAATGATTATCGGTGGTTCGAAAAAAGATGTAATTAAAAATATTGAACAAAATGTCTTAGATAATGAACTTAATAAAAAAGTAGAAGTTAATGATGCAACTTTAAGTGATGAAGAAATAACTAAGCTATTAGATACTTTTTATAAAAATAAAAGTAAGAAAATAAGATATGGTATTAAACATGCAATTGCTGGCATGACAGTAAGTAAGTATATGAAAATGCTTGATAAGGATATCGAAGTTAAGGGAGCTGAAAAGTTAAAAAATGTAGATTTAAGTAAGGGAGCAATTATTACATCTAATCATTTTAATCCTTTAGATACTTTTATTATTAGAAAATTAGTAGAAAAAGTCTTAAAGAAAGATTTGTATATAGTTATTCAAGATACAAATTTAGCTATGCCTGGTAGTTTAGGTTTTTTAATGAATTATTTAAATGTTATCCCTGTTAGTAAAAGTCCAACTTATTTAGCAGGAACTTTTAAAGAAAATTTAAGAAAAATTTTAAATGCTGGTAATATTGTTTTGATTTATCCAGAAGAAGAAATGTGGTTTAATTATCGTAAGATAAGACCGTTAAAAAGAGGTTCTTATCAGTATGCTGCTATTCTCAATGTGCCAGTAATATCTTGTTTTACAAAGATAATAGATACGGATATCGTCGATAACGAAGAATTTAATAAGACTATTTATGAGTTAAATGTTTTGGGAGTTTTATATCCTGATAAAGATGTTAGTCCTAGAGTAAATAGTATTAATATGTTAAATGAGGATTATGAGTGGAAGAAACAGGCGTATGAAAATGTTTATCATAAAAAGTTAGAATATACTTTTGCGGCTGATGATATTGCTGGGTATCGTTGGGATAATAATTAAATATTATTTAGAAAGAGAATAGGCTTAGATTTTGTACGCAAATTTTCTAGTTAAAGAGAGTATTAAACTCTATGAAAATTATTATTGCTGATAATAAAAAGAATAAGCATTGGTACGACTTATTCTTCTTTTGGCTTTAGACATCTTATACCTTGATAAGTATCTCTTTTGACCATTTCTTTATCGATATCATTTAGAACACAAAACTTTTTTAAAACCCATTCGGGTGTAATTAAATCTTCCTTTTTAGGGTCACCCGTAAGTCTATGGATTACCATTTCCGGACGAAGATATTCTAACTGCGAAATAACAATATCGATGTATTCTTCTTTAGTTAAGATATGAAATGGTTTTTCTTGATACATAGTAGCTAACTTAGTATTTTTTATAATATGAAGCATATGAATTTTAATGCCAGCTACATTTAAAGAATTTACATATTTGGCCGTATTAATCATCATATCTTTGGTTTCACCAGGAAGGCCGTTAATAATATGAACAACAACATTAATATTATTTTTGACTAATTTTTTAACACATTCATCAAAGTTTTTTAAATCATGACCACGATGAATTAATTTTAGAGTTTCATCATACATAGATTGCAATCCTAATTCAATAGTAAGATTAGTTCTTTTATTTAAGTCGATTAGGTATTCTAAGCATTCATCAGATATACAATCACTACGAGTAGCAATAGAAAGGCCAATAACGTTAGGAATTTTTAAAATAGGTTCAAACTTTTCTTTTAGTATTTCAACTGGAGCGTAAGTATTGGTATTAGCTTGAAAGTAACCTATGTAGTAAGCGTCTTGCCATTTATGTTCCATTACATTTTTAACCATATCAAATTGAGTTATTAAGTCATCTTCGACTAAGCCGGCAAAATCACCACTACCTAAAGGTGAGCAAAAAATGCAACCATAGCCATCCTTTTTATTAGGACAACTAAAACCCGCGTTTAAAGAAACCTTAAAGACCTTTTTTCCATATTTATTTTTATATTCATAATTAAGGGTATGATATCTTTTGTTATCGAGAGTATATTTAAATGTATTTTTCATGC
>CAKOKF010000004.1 GCA_934090775.1 uncultured Bacilli bacterium | reverse complement strand
TCCTCTTCCCTTTTTAAGTTATGGTGGTAGTCATACAATTTCTAGTTTCTTAATGTTAGGACTTGGATTAAAAAAACTTAGTAATAGCCATAGTATGAATTAGAATAAGTGCCATGAGGCATATTATAAGGTATGCCATAAGGATAATAAGGATATGATTGATATGCTGGACCATTAACATATACAGGACGAGGACGAGTCACGCCAACTAAGGCTCCACCAGCTAAGCCCCCTAATAAAAAGGGAACAACAAAACGATTACCATTTGGATCACGATAACTATAGTTATAATTGTAATACATAAAAAAACTCCTTTCATATTATTATATGAAAAAAGTTGTTTTAGCGATTAAAATTATTAATTTCGATCAATATTAATATTTATCTTAGCTGGACTTGTAATGCCAACGCCAGTATTAGGATAAAAATGAGAATAGCCTAAATCCATTAGATAAAGACAAACTAAAATAATACATATTGTCTTTTTGACATTGGGTTTAATCTTTTTATATATATTTTTTAATAAAGGACACACCATATAGGTTAAAATACAGCCACCAAAACCAAAAAGCATTAATCCTTCTAAGCAAACACGGCCATGAATATTTAAGAAGAAACCAGTGTAGTCCCACCACTTTAAACCTTTAAAAGTTTCTAGATACCAAGCTGTGCCATATTCTAAAATGCCACATAGAAGAAAAGCCATTAGAAATAGTTGGTAAGGTTTTTGACGATATTTTTTAAGCAAAACTATAATAAAGACAGCACCAAAACCATAAATTGGTAACCAAGGTCCTAACATAGTACCTTTATTTACTAGTCTTTCTTCAAATATTAAGCACAATAATATTTCCCATAGCCAGCCGATATTAGCTACATTAAAAAATATTAAAATTAAGTCCCATATATCATAATCACAATTGTAATCATATTTAAATCCTTTAACTGTCCTAATTTCTTTAATAAAATAAAGATTATCAGGATAAGCTCCAGGAGTGCTTGGACACTCTAAATAATTATCTTTAAAGATATTTGGATACTCTTCTAATAAAGGACGTCGATATTCTAAATAGATACTGGCTTTTAACATTTCTTTATAAGGGCGAAAATAAAAAATATTTGTTATCCCAAAAGTTAAAGGACCAATTATATACCAAGGAAGAAAATTTAAATCTAATAAAAATAATTCTTTTTTGTGACCATTAGTCATTTTTTTAGATATATTAAAAGCATCTTGAGCTTTAATTGTCGGATTTTCCGCTAATAAATAAGGTATCATGCTATATTCATAATGTTTTATTAGCCCACCTATAATTGTAAAATACCAAAGGAATGATTTTACCATTTTAATTAACATTATTTCTCCAACATTAAAAATGCTTTTGGTATAGTAAACAAATAATAATTTATTAACACTAGTATCTTGGTATGAATAATGTTCTAGAAAGTAACGACTTTTACCAACATTAATTATTGTGGAAACAAAAACATAAAGGAGTAAAAAAGTTAATACTGATAAAATTAAAATATAAGACGATGGCATAATTTTTTTAAAGACGAAATTATTGATCACATTTAAAATGCTTAGGGCAATAGAACCAGTACCACTAAGTTGCGTAAAAAAGGAAGCAAAAACACCATAAGTTGGTTTAAACTTAAGAATAGGTGCAATAAATTTGTCTAGGTTAATAGCTTGTAAAAAATGATTAATTACTCCTAAATTATCAATTTTATAACTAAAATTTAAGATTGATGTCGTTAAAAAGCAAACAATTATACTATAAAATAAGTGATATTTTAAGGATTTTTTACTATTTTTTTTTAATTCTTGATACTTCTTCATACTACTTAATCTTGATATTTACTATCTACTCCAAAATATTCTTCAAGACTTATCCAGTCCCCATTATTGTACAATTTTTTGGCTAATTCATATCCTACATAGCGAAGGTGCCATGGTTCATATTTATAACCAGTATATTTATCTTTCCCTTTAGGAAAGCGAATGATAAAACCATAAAGGTAAGCATTTTCATTAACCCATTTGCCTTCATCCGTATAAGCAAAGGAATCATTTATAGAATTAAGATCAAATGTGTAAGATGTTTGATGTTCTGAGTAACCAGGACGAGCTGAATATGTATCAGCAGCGGCCTTACCATCTCTTTTAATGTAGCGATTATAAATGCTTTCTTGGCTAACATAAGGACGATAACCGCTAGCGATATAGATATTTAAGCCTATAGATTTTGCATCAGCTTGCATTTTTTGAAAAGACGAAGAAACGAATTTATTAATGCATTTGTTACAAGTACTAGTTTTACCCTCAGCACTTATAACAGTATCTACTGGTAGATAATCACTAGGTAAACCATAAGTTTTATTGACTATCATAATATCGTCAATATATGTTATACCAGCAATATTTGTGATTTTAAAACCATTTTTAGTCGTACCAACTGTTTTTTCTTCACCACTTACTTTAGCTAATTTGGGAAAACTTTTAGCTAACTTGGTATCTATCGTTTCGCTATTAGTATTAGAATTTTGATTAGAATTAGTATTACTATTAGAAGTATTAGGCTTATTATCTGAAGGCTTATTATTCTCAGTAGTGTTATTATTAGTTTTATTATCTTGAGGATTTGAATTAGTATTACTATCCGTTTTTATTTTATCATCTTCTTTAGTATTTGTAGTTGTTTCTTCGGTTGTATCGTTATCATTTGCCTTTATAACCGGTTGATTTTGAGAATCATTTGGTTGTTTATTTTTACTATTTAGCAAATATTTATTAATACTTAAAAATAAAAGGGCACCAGTCATCATAATTATCCCTATTAAAATCAATTTTTTCTTTTTCATAAACATCACTTACCTATATTTTTTACCATTAATAACTTTTTTAAAGTATTAAGAAATATTGTGAGATAAACTGACAAAATCAAGTATCTCCTCTTGTTCAAAGTAAACTTTATAATTAGCTCCTTTAACCTTGTTTAAATCAATTAATTCTAAAATCATTGTTTTCTTTAGAGGGGTATTTTTTAAATAAATTTTAAAATAATTTTTGATAAAGGTTATTTTCTTATTAACATTTACTGGTTCATCATAACAATTTCTAATGATATTACAAGCCTCTATTATTTCGCCAAGACTTAAAGATTCTCTATTACTGTGATAACTAAATTCATCATTTTTAACATTAAAATTAACCATTAACCAAGAGTCGTTGTTAGCAAGACCTTCTTTGTTAGTAGTTTTTTTGACTGTATAATTTATATTAGTGTTTTTATATTTTAATTTCATAATAACTAGACCTTTCTTTAGTACTAGTATATCATAGTTTTCTTTAAAAACCTATATCTTTAAAATTATTATAGTCTCTTTAGATTTTAAATTAGAGGTTATTATCTTTAAGCAAGATTTAAATTTAATTTTAATGGTTCATTTTCTTTTAAATAAGCATAATATTCATTTAAAAGATTACTATTAACATCACTTAATGGTATTAAATCTTTTTTTATTAATTCTTCTACACACCAATCGAAAAAATTATTTTGATATCCTAATACTTTATCAAAATTATATAGTTTTTGAGCCTCTTTAATATTTAAACCTAATTTTTGTAGTACTATCAACATTTTTAGAGTGGCAAGATCAAGATGGCTGGTACTTAAAAGTTCTAAATCTTTGCCGATCGCAAATGGTAAAATTATTTGATAAGACCATTCATAAAGACGTACGTTTATACTTCCTAATTCTTTATTATAGGGAAAATTTTCATCATAGTTTTTTCTAATTAACGCTTTATAAGTATTATCTAATTCTTGTAAAGTACATACTTTTTCTAAATGAAATATTTTTAAAGCTTCTTCTAACATATTTTTATCACCAGTTATATGATATTACAAATATTATGCATTATTTGTCGAATTTTGTCGAATATTAAAGTATTATAGAAAAAAATTCTCTAAGTAGTTCTTACTTAAAGAATTAATCATTTTTATTTATTAACTGCTTCTTTATATTTATCTTCTAAAGTATAAATGTTTGCACAACTCATAAATACCAAAACACTATCATGATACTTTGTAAGTGGAGTTATATCATCACTAAGTAAATGAGCATTTGGTATCTTACTAACTAAATTAGTACTTGAAATATTTGGATAGTCTTCCTTTTTCTCACGGTTGCAGTCGATTGGTGTTATATAGGTTTCATCAGCAGTACTTAGTACTTTAATAAAATCATCTTTTAAAGCAAAGGTTCTTGAATAAGTATTAGGTTTAAAGATAGCTACTATTTTTCGATTAGGATATTTAATACGAGCGGCTTCTAAAGTTTTTAAAATTTCAGTTGGATGGTGAGCATAATCATCTATCATTATGTTATCGCCTACTTTAGTTTCTTTAAAACGACGTTTTGGGGTTGTAAAGTTGCTTAAAGTATCTTTAATCGTAGTTAAATCAACGTTATATAAAAGACCAACCAAAATACTACATAGAGCATTTAAAATCATATGTTTACCAACTAAAGGGGTATGAAAATGACCTAGAAAATTCTTGTTATAAAAAACATCAAAATTACTGCCGGTTTCATCCATAGTAATATTGGTAGCATATATATCATTATTAGTTTTAAAACCATAATAATAAACTTTATTAATAGTTTTAAGTTTACGGACGTTAAAATCATCCCCACAAGCCACAACTATCTTGGCTTTGTTAGCGAAGATATTAAATGTTGCAATAATTTCTTCAATACCAGAATAACATTCAGTATGTTCAAGTTCAATATTGGTAATTACTGCAAGATAAGGACTATAAGATAAAAAATGACGTTTAAATTCACAAGATTCAATAACAAATAATTTATTATCTCTTTTAGCATAACCAGAGCCGTCACCAATAAAATAGTTAACGCCTTTATCTTTTAAAATAGCGGTAATCATGGTAGAAGTTGTCGTTTTACCATGAGTTCCGGATACACCAATAGTTTCAAATTCCCTAGTTAATCTTCCTAAAAGCTCATTATATTCCACAAATTCTAAACCATTATTTTTTAAAAATACTAATTCAGGATGATCAAGACTAAAGGCCTTCGAATAAGTTACAATCATCTCTTTATCAATAGGATGATTTTGATCGTAATAAATAGAAATATTTCTTTTTATTAAACCTTCTTCCGTAAATGTATGGTTTTTATTGTCATCATAGCCAGCTACTGTATGTCCTAAATCACTTAGGATTTGGGCTAAAGTAGACATGCCACTCCCTTTAATACCAACACAAAAATACTTCATAAAATTTCTCCTTCTATTAGAAAGGATACTTGCTAAAACAAGTACCCCCATAAATTAAACACTTTGAAAAATCAAATCTTTATTAACAATATAATATTCCATTCCTGAATAAACTGATAAACAAGTAGCAAGTAATACTAAGCCTTTACCAACACCTATACCAAAGAATTCAAATGGAATATTACTAAATAAGACTAAAGTTAAGCCAACCATCATACAAGCAGTTTTAACTTTACCAGCTTTAGAGGCTGCTACGACTTTACCCTTGGCACCACTGGCCATTTTAATAGCATCCACAACCGTATCTCTTAAAATAACAACTACGGGTACAATTACTGGTAAATTATGATTGTAAGCAAGAAGGATTAAGACACCATTAACTAATACTTTATCAGCTATTGCATCCATCATCTTCCCAAAATCAGTTACCATATTGTATTTTCTTGCAATCTTGCCATCTAACATATCTGTTAGAGAAGCAATCACAAACAAGATACCAGCGATAATGTAATTTAGTTTAATAACAATTTTGCCACCTAGTAAATATTCTGGCCAACTAAAGCCAAACATATAAACAGGACATCCTAACAATAATAAAATAATTATTGATAAAAAGATACGTCCTAAAGTTAATTTATTTGGTAAATTCATAGTTATCTTCCTTCTACTTGGCTCGCAGTAGTTGTTACCATACGGCCAACGGTTACTTGTTTAACTGACCAAAATATAACAAGTGCAACAAGCGCAATTACGAGTATATAAAGTAGTGCAATACTCTTTTTCTTATAACGATAAGTTGTATCAGTATAAGGACTAGCTACTCTTGATTTAAGTAAGGCTTCTTCCTTATTTTTTTCCATTATTTTCTTTTCGATTTCTTCAACAGGAATTTTACTAGTTTTTTCAAACATAAATTCATTAAACTTATCGACTGTTTTAGTTGGGTCAATTCCCAAATATTTTGCATAATCCTTAAGATAATCTTTCAAGACAAAAATATCTTTAAAACAGCCCATATTACCTTCTTCAATGTTATAAAGAATGGCAGGCTTAATATTTAGATCTTCGCTTGCTTCTTCTAAGGATACACCATTTTCTTCTCTTGCACCTCTAAGCATCAGGCCTATTCCGTTCAAGATAATTCACTTCCTTTTAAAATTTAAAAAAATAACTTAGTAAGCCGTGTTCTGTACTAGCATGCTAGTGACAAATATTTATCTAATCTATACAATTATGTATAAACTTTTCTACGCCGTTTATTTCCTTTGTAGAAACTCTCCTACCAAATTTGGATTTCTTACTCGCGGGGTTTACCACGTTCCACCTACTTTATTTCTAAAGTAACTCGTCTCTTTGGCACTTTATGTCTAATATAACCATTTGAGGTCACCTCGACGCCGTCAGTTAAAAACTGCCTAAGGTTATTGGCCTTAGCAACGAACCCTATAGCCATTTCAGGTCTATGTAAGCACGGACTTTCCTCAAGTATAATAAATATACCAGCATTTGTCTTTCTAAGTTATTTCTTTATTTTTAATTATTCACTTTTTCCGTAAACAATTTTTTCTAATTGACTAATTCTTCTTAGAAGGTCAACATTATTAACAGGCGTTTGAGTTCTATTATCTTCCTCAGCAATTGTTTCTAGATCCTTTAATCTTCTAACCTCGCTGCGAAGACGACTGTTTTCTTCATTTAAACTAGCAAGTTCTTTACGTAATTTTTTAATTTCTTTATCAAAGGCTACGTAGTCTTTAATAACTATATCTAAGAAGCTATCTACTTCTTGAGGTTTAAAGCCTTTTGGCTCGATAGTAAATTCTTTGTTAACTATATCTTGAGTAGTTAGAACTATTTTACTGTTATTCATAATTATCCCTTCCTACAAGATTAATTATATATTATTTTTCTTCGCCTTGTCAAGACACACTGCCAGTCTTAAATTTTCTACTTCTTTAATCATTTTGTTAAATAAAGCATTATTATTCATTAAATTCATCTTAGCCACCTACTAAATCATAGCATTTTTTTATTGATTATACACTTAATTCGACAAATGTTGTCATTATTTTTAGTAAAAAGATATTTTATTTTAAGTATTCAAAATTATAAAAATAGCAAAAGTTTGGATAATAAGTTTCTATAAATAATTATAGTTTTAAAAAAATAAAGAAAATTGAGAAAATTGTAGTTATTAGCAACCGTCTAACAAAAAAGGACAGTAATGTAAAATAGACATTACTATCCTGTTAATTAGAAATATTAATTATTTTTATCAGTTGAACCAAAACCACCAGTACGGATTCCTGAAGCTGAATCATCATCAGCCGTTAAATATTTTTGAAAAATAACTTGACCTATGACATCGCCTTTATGAATAACTAAATCACTTTCGCCAAAGTTCCAAAATTGAAAATAGAAATGACCATCATTTGATTCATTGCCATAATAATCAGCATCAACAATACCAATGGAATTACTCATCATAAAACCTTTTTTAGGTCCACTACTTCTATTTACTAACATAAAGAATTCATCAGGTTCACAATAAGCTTTAAGACCAGTTGGAATTAGACTAGGCTTCATTCCTGGTTTATATGGTGGTATTACCATATCACAAGCAGCTTCAACATCATAACCAGCCGAATTTGCTGTCTTTCTTACGGGAATATGAATATTTTGATCTTCATATCCTTTTGCTATTTCAAATCCTCTTTTATGCATTATTTAATTCTCGCTTTCATACAATATTATTTTTTCTTCTTTTAAACTTTTTGCTACATCAATAACTCTTTGGTTACTAGAGCCACACCACTTAAGACGAGGATCATGTAATTCTTCTTTAAACTGACCATCGACTAAAACGTCTAGATACTTAAGAATTTCTCTATTCTCAATTGTTTCCCAAGTAAAGCCTGTCCAAAGCCAAATATTTTTGTTAGGATATTTTTCTTTAAAAGCTTGACATAATTTAATAGTAGCATCAATTGTGTCTTTATATAAAGGTTCTCCACCTAAAATTGATAATCCTTTAATATATTCAGGACTTGCAACTTCTAATACTTTATTAATAGTTGCATCATCAAACTCACTACCTAAAGTAAAGTCCCAAGTCTCACTATTGAAACATCCTTTACAGTGAAAGGGACAGCCCTGGAAAAAGATAGAAACTCTTACTCCAGGACCATTAGATATATCCATTTTGCGAATTTTATTAAATCTTGCCATTTTATGCATCCTTATTATCGATATGTGTTACACGTTCTTTAATTTCTTGGGTACGGCCTTTATTCCAAAAGTTAGTACCAATATAACCACAAGTACGACGAGCAACATTTAATTTATCATGGTCACGGTTACCACAATTTGGACAATACCATTCTAAATTTTCATCGATTAAAATTTCACCCGTATAACCACATTCATGACAATAGTCACTCTTAGTATTCAATTCGGCATACATAATATTGTTATATATGAAATCAATTACTTGAAGAACAATATCAAGATTATTAGTTAAGTTAGGAGTTTCAATATAACTGATAGCACCTCCTGGACTAAGTTTTTGGAATTCACTTTCAAGTTTTAATTTGGTGAATGCATCAATTTCTTCAAAGACTGGAACATGGTATGAATTAGTAATATAATTACGATCAGTAATACCTTTAATAACGCCAAATCTTTCCTTTAAGCATTTAGCAAATTTATAAGTTGTTGATTCGATTGGAGTACCATAAACGGAATAATCAATATCTTCGGCATTTTTCCATTCATTACATTTATCAACCATTCTTTGCATTACGGATAAACCAAATTCTTTACCTTCAGCGCCATCTGTATGACTCTTTCCTGTCATATATTTAACACATTCATATAAACCAGCATATCCTAGTGAAATAGTTGAGTAACCATGATGTAATAAGTCATGAATAGATTCACCCTTCTTAAGTCTTGCAAGAGCACCATGTTGCCATAGAATTGGCGCTACATCTGAAGTAACCTTAGAAAGTCTCTTATGTCTAATTTGTAAAGCTCTATGGCATAATTCTAATCTTTCATCAAACAAACGCCAGAAAGTATCCATATCTTTATCACTAGATAAAGCAACATCAACTAAGTTAATAGTTACAACACCTTGATTGAAACGACCATAATATTTAGGTTTACCATTTGCATCAACATATGGTGTTAAGAAGGAACGACAACCCATACAAGGATAACAGTTACCATTGCCATTTTTATCAATCTTGGTTTCTTTCATAATTTTTTCTGAAATATAATCAGGAACCATACGTTTAGCTGTACATTCAGCTGCTAATTTAGTTAAGTAGTAATACTTACTTGTAGGATGAATATTATCTTCTTCTAAAACATACAAAAGTTTAGGGAAAGCGGGAGTTATATAAACGCCTTTTTCATTTTTCATACCTTGAATTCTTTGACGTAATACTTCTTCAATTAACATAGCAAGTTCTTCTTTGTATTCAGTAGTTTCGCCTAAATACATACATACTGATAAGAATGGGGCTTGACCGTTTGTCGTAGTCATGGAATTAATTTGATATTGGAAAGTTTGAACACCATCCGTAATTTCTTTACGTAAATCTTCATCAACAAACTTAGCAATTTGGGCTTTAGTAAGTTTACGTTCTTTATATTTTTTTTCATAATACTCACGACTTGAGCGAATAAATGGCGCTAAATGTGTAAGGGTTACAGTACATCCCCCATATTGACTGGAATTAACCGCCGTAATTATTTGGGTGGCAATCGTCATGGCTGTTAAGAAACGATGAGGTTTCTCAATCATAACGCCATTAATACTAGTACCATTTTGCAACATATCTTCTAAGTTGATTAAATCGCAATTATGCAAAGCATTTTGAGCAAAATAATCGGCATCATGGAAATGAATAATTCCCGCATCATGAGCTGCTACGATATCTTCAGGAAGTAAAAATCTCCTTGTAATATCAGTACTAGTAATCCCTGCCAAGTAATCTCTTTGTGTGGTTACTATCTTCGCATTCTTATTAGAATTTTCGGTATTCCAATACTCAGATTCACCATCAATTAACTCTTTGATAGCAAGGTCAGTCGTATTACTTCTTCTTACTAATTCTCTTGTATAACGATAGGTTATATATTTCTTAGCAAGTTCATACTTACCAATACTCATTAACTTCATTTCAATTATATCTTGAATATCTTCAACTAGAATTCTTTTTTTGCCTAGTCTTTCGATATATTTTATTATATTTTTAATTTGAGTTCCCGAAGCTTGATCTTCGTCTTCTACTTCGTTGTTAGCCTTTAAGATGGCTGCTTCTATTTTTTCCGGGCACCAATCTACCATGTGTCCATCTCTTTTTATTACTTTCATACATCTAATATCCTTTCGTAACATACTCAATATAACATAATCATAAAAATTATTTTGTTGCACTTGCAACATTTTGAACTTTTTGTTATATTTTTAAATAAGAGGTGTAAAATGATTTCACTTTTTAAAGATATAACTCCCGATAATAAAAGCAAATTATTAAAAATTTTAGAAACATCTAACTTTACATATCAAAAAGGTGTAAACATCGCCTACCTTTTTCAAGATAAAGAAAGTATTGGCTTAGTTATAGATGGTAGTTTAGATATTATTCGTATTGATTATAATGGAACAAGAACTATTATTGAAACTATTTATGAAGACGAAATACTAGGTACATCTTTAACTAGTTTACTTAGCAATGATTACGAAATTATTACTCGTGAGGATACAAAAATATTATGGTTAGATTATAATGTTATTTTAGGTATTAACGATATTAAATACAGTTATTATAACCAGTTTATAAAAAATTTATTAATGATAGCTTTAGAAAAAAACACGCAAAAAAATGAAAGAATTGAAATTTTAACTCAAAAAACAATTCGTAATAAATTACTGGAATACTTCCGAATTGAGGCTTTAAAAAATCGTTCTAAAATAATTTATCTTAAGAGTACTTGGCAAGATTTAGCTGATTACTTAGCTATTGATCGTTCAGCAATGACAAGAGAACTTAAAAACTTAAAAGAAGAAGGATTCGTTAGTGTTAAAGGAAGAGTTATTACGCTACTATACTCTTTTTAAAATACTAAAACAGCATATTATACTAGTATTTTCTAAAGTAATATGCTAGAATTAACGTGTGTAAACATAAATGGTATTGGCCAAAAATTTAAAAAATTGTGAATTTAATTATACTGTTTTAGGAGAAATAAATGAATTATTTTGAAAATATTGAAGGATTGTTAGAGGAATCAAAAGGTGATATTGAAAACATTGAAAAAAAGACGGAAAGAAGTGCTAATGAGGTAACAAATGATGTTCATGATGATTCTTTTGCTACTGAATTAGCTAGTCTTAGTCAAGATAAAATTATTGAAATAGCCTATCAAAATTTAGAAAGTTTAACCACTTTATCAGTATTAGCCTCAATTGGAGAAGATATTACGGAAGCTTATGATATTTTAAAAACAAGACTTAATGCTTGTCTTGATTGCATCACTGATAAAGAAGTAAAAAAAGAAATATTGACTGCCATGAAAAAAGCATTTGGTAGTGAAAAAAATTTGGATATTGAAACTTCTAAAAGTAGATAACAATAAAAATTATAAATAATATTTTTAGACTTTAAGAGTTATTAATTTCTTAAAGTTTTTTTATACTTGTATTATATTTTTGAAAATGAAGATTAACCCATATATTTTAAAATAAAACATATATTTATATAGGTGGTTATTTTTGAAAAAAATAGATTATAAATTATTTTTCTTAAGTATTATAGCCGGGATTTTAGGTATTATTATGATCTACTCAGCTAGTAATGTTTGGGCAGAATATAAGTTTAATGATCCTTTAAAGTACGTTAAACACCAAGCTTTATTTTTTATAATCGGGGTATTAATTATGATTATTCTTTCTAAATTTGATTATAAAAAGTATTATAAATATGCTAATAAGATCTTACTTACTTGTTTTATTCTTTTGGTTTTAGTTTTAATTCCTGGTATTGGAAAGGTAAGAAATGGCGCTCGAAGTTGGTTTGGAATTGGTTCTTTTGGTATTCAACCCTCAGAATTTGCAAAGATTGGCTTAATTATCTTTGTATCTAAATATCTTGCTAATAACGATAAATCGGTTAAGGATATTGTTAAAGGTATTTTCCCTATTTTGGGTATTATATTTCTCTTTTTTGGTCTTATTATGTTAGAACCAGACTTTGGTCAAGGGATGGTTATTGTATTAACATTGATTATGATAATCTTTGTATCGGGTGCTAAAGTATCTTTCTTTGTTAAATGTGGCATTTTAGGTTTATTTGGTATTATTGGTTTAATAATTGTTGCACCTTATCGTTTGGCTCGTATTATATCCTTTGTTAATCCTTGGGTTGATCCACTAGGTAGTGGATTCCAAATTATTCAAAGTTTGTACGCTATCGGTCCCGGTGGTCTTTTGGGTCTTGGATTTGGTTCTTCTATCCAAAAGCACTTTTACTTACCGGAGCCACAAACCGACTTTATTTTTTCAATCATTTCAGAAGAATTTGGCTTTCTTGGTGTTTTAGTCGTAACAAGTATCTTTCTTTTACTTTTCTATTTTTCAATTCGTATTAGTATGCAAGCTAAGAATTTATTTGCTAAATATTTGAGTTTTGGCTTATCTTTTGGCATCTTAATTCAAGCTTTATTAAACTTATGCGTAGTTGTTGGTTTAATTCCTGTTACGGGTGTTACCCTTCCCTTCTTTAGTTATGGTGGCTCTAGTCTTTTAGTTTCTTTTGCATCAATTGGAATAATTTTAAATATTAGTAAAAGTTAAAAAAATAATAAATTATTTTAAAAAGAAAAAAGATGTCTCGACAACATCTTAAACTTCATTTAACTCTTTTCTTGCTTCTTTATAATTAGGGTATCTTAAAGATACTTCATACCAAAACTTATCACTATGATTAGCTTCTTTAAAGTGACTAAGTTCATGAACAACTACATAATCAATTAGTCTAATATCTTTTTTTAAAAGTTCACTATTTAAAGTAACAGTGTTATTTCCTCTATTACAAACACCCCAACGAGTTTTCATTTTTCTTACTTTTAATGTATATTTAGGTAAATAATTAAAATATGGATTATATTTTTCTAATTCTTTTGTAAACACTCTTATACATTCATTAGCATAAAACTTATTTAACATTTTTTCATCTTTTACTATTATACAATCTTCTTCTATATAATATTTTTTTATCTCTTTATTATATATTATTGTATAAGGTTTACCTAAGTAATAAAAGATACTATTATTATCTAGTTCTTTTATTTTACGATTATACATCTTAATTAAAGATTTACTGTTTTTATTAATAATATTTAATATTTCTTTTTCGGATACCTTTTTATTACAAGTTACTAATAGTTCTAAATTATCCGTAACTCGAATATAAAGGTTTTTATTGGGTTTATGTTCAATTATTACATCAACCAATTTTTCATCAAGAAGGACTTGCATTTTACAATCCATTAACTATGGTTTTATACTCGGTACCGCGATCTTCAAAGCACTTATATTGATCCCAGGAAGCACAAGCTGGAGAAAGTAAAACAACATCACCTGGTTTAGCATTTTTACTGGCATAAATAGTAGCATCATGAAGATTATCTAGGACTTGGACAGGAATTTGTAAATCGTTAGCCCACTTTTCTATACGCATTTTAGTAGCACCATAACAAATTACTAATTTAACATTCTTCATATAATCATTTAACGGTTCAAAAGAATGTCCCCTATCTAAGCCCCCCATAATTAAGATTGTTGGCTTATTAAAAGCCTTTAAGGCAATGGTAGTAGAAACAGTATTAGTAGCTTTAGAATCGTTATAATATTCAACGTTATTTAAGGTTCTTACATACTCTAGACGATGTTCAACGCCTCCAAAGGATTCTAATACTTTAATGATAGAAGCATTATCGACGTCATAATGTTTGCAAGCTGCGACAGCACAGCAAATATTTTCATAATTATGCGTTCCTTGTAATTTAATATTATCTAGTTTAATTATTTTTTCTCCAAAATAAGTTATATAATCATCAGTTATACAAATATCAGTTGATTTTGTACTACTAAAATATATTTTATGGGATTTTATATCTTTAGTTAATTCCATCTCATCTTCGTTATTTAAATTTAAAATGGCTAAATCATCACTAGTATGGTTACTAAATATTCTCTTTTTCGTATTCTTATAATTTTCATAAGTATCTAAAAAGTCAATATGAGTGGGAGTAAGATTAGTTAGAATGCTAACATCGGTCTTAAAGTGTTCCATATTACATAATTGTTGAATAGAAATTTCTAATAAAAGAATGGTATCGCTTGTTAAATCGTTTAAAATACTACATACAGGTATACCCATATTACCCGCCATAATGACTTTTTTACCAGCGGCTTTTAACATTTCGTTAATTAAATTTGTAGTCGTTGTTTTACCATTTGAACCAGTTACGCCAATTACCTGTAAGCCTTTTGGAAAGAAGTAAGAGGCGGCTTCTACTTCGTTGATAACAGGAATATTTAAGTTATTTGCTTTTACTATTAATGGATTAGTGTACTTAATACCAGGGTTTTTAATAACTACATCGTAAGTGTTATCTAATAGTTCTTCTGGTTTATCCGTGATTGTAACTTTAACTCCTAAATTTTCTAATTCTTTTACTTTATCACTTTCTTGTTCTTTAGCATCAGTAACAATTATTTCATTATTATACTGACTTAAATATTTACTAACTTCGTAGCCACTTCTAGCCATTCCTAAAACAAAAATTTTACTGTTTTTTAATTTAATCATAATTAATTTTCTCCTTCGGTTTTTGCTCTTTTTAAAATTTTATTTAAATCTTCTATATAATGCTTATTCAATCTTTTAAAAATTAAACAATCATCGGTACTACTATATTCATCCAACATAAAATAATACTTATTAAAAAGCTCAATATAATTTTTTTTATTAGCATTTTTACTTATACGTAAAGCATAGGTAAAATACATGCTATCGGGAAATACTACTTCAAATCGACTTTCTATATACCAAATAGTCTTAACTAAATCAAAGGCATTATCTTGATAATCAGTTAATATTTCCATACCATCATAAATGCTTCTAAAAGCTACCTTAGCTACTGTAGGTTTTTCTAAAAGTTTTCCAGTCTCATCGCTTTTAAATATTTCAAGTTTGTAGTAAGAATTTTCGTCTTCTCCCTGATAAAATATAACTTCGTCTTTTCCTTTATTTTTTTTACCATAGTTTGGATTTTTTCTTCTATATGTTAAGTATCCTTCAGATAGCTCATTTTCAATATCATCAAAACCGTTTAGAAAGCCACACTTTGAAAATAATTTACGTGATGCTAAATTATCAGGAGCAATATGAGCAATAAAATATTGTGTGTTATTTAAAGACTCCCCAAAAGAAGCTATAATCATTTTTAACAATTTAGTACCATTGCCATTATTGCGATAAGTACTGTTTAAGCCAATTTTTATATCAAGTCCCATCGGTGTTAATAAAAATTCTACAGCTCCTACAGTATATCTAGTATCTTTTTCGATTATTCTAAATATTTTAATATTTTTATTGCCATAATTAAGTCCAAAATCAAATACCTGATAAAGATCACTATCAAGTAGATAACTATTAAAGTTTTTCATTTCTATAAAATCAACTTTATGTATAGTTCTTTTTTCTTCTTCTATTTCCATATTTATTTTTGGCACTTAGGACAATAGTAAGTGCTTCTCCCTCCTACTTTGATGCGAATTATTTTACTGCCACAGATATTGCATGGACAATTTTCTCTTTTATGAACGCATAAATAATCTTGATAATGACCGGTTACGCCTAAACTTGAGGTGTAGCTTCGAATGGTGGTACCACCTAACTCCATTGCTTTTTTAATAATTCTTTCACTAGATTTAACTATTTTTTCAGCTTCGTCTAAAGTAATGGTATTGGCACTTCTTTCTGGATAAATGCCACTGGCAAATAAAACTTCATCAGCATAAATATTACCAAGGCCACTAATAATGGTTTGATCAAGTAAAGCGGTTTTAATTGGTTCTTTTTTGCTCTTAAATTTTTCAACTAGATAGTATCTTGTTAACTCACTACTTCCTGGTTCTTTGCCTTGTTTTTTTATTTCTTCGGTTTCATATAAGACTTCTTTAGGAATTATCTTCATTCTTCCAAATTTTCTCGTATCGTGATATCTAAGATCAGTATTATCTTCAAAATGAATAATTACATGTTCATGTTTAGCTTTTTCTTCGGAGGTATTTTTAATAAAATACTTTCCTTCCATTCGTAAATGACTTAGTAAATAATAGTTATTAAGTTCAAATATTAACCATTTACCTACTCTTTTGATATCAATAAATTCATTATTAATAAAGCAATTTTTAAATTCATTAATATCATTTTCAATCATCTTATCATAATAAATATCTACTCCGATAATTTTTTTATGTAAAATACTTTTCTTTAAAACATTTCTTACTGTTTCTACTTCGGCTATTTCTGGCATACTACTTCTTCTTTCTTAGGTTTTATTGTATTATTTTCTTTTGTTATTGTAAATAATTTTTATATTATCTCATTAAATTTTATTATAATTAATTATTTTTATTTAGTATCATACCAATTAGTTCCTAAATCACTACTTACTTTAATTGGAACATCAAGTTTAATGGCATTTTCCATTTTATCTTTGACAATACTAATTACCTGGTCTTTTTCATTTTCTTTGACATCAAAGATTAATTCATCGTGAACTTGTAATAGCATTTTACTTTGAATATTATTTTCTTTAAAAGCTTCATAAATTTCAACCATGGCCTTTTTCATAATATCTGCACAAGTTCCTTGAATTGGGGTATTAAGAGCAATTCGTTCTCCTTGTTGTCTTATCATATAATTTTTATTATTTAGTTCATCAATGGTACGTTTACGATTAAATAAAGTTCTAACCTCGCCACGTTCATAAGCTTCTTTAACGATTTCGTCCATATATCTTTTAACGCCAGGATATAGCTCATAATATTTTTCAATAAATTTCTTAGCTTCTTTAGCGGGAATTTCTAAGTTTTCTCCAAGACCAAAGCCACTAATTCCATAAACGATACCAAAGATGACAGCCTTCGCCGTTTTACGCATTAACGGTGTTACTTCACTTTGTTTGATACCATGAATATCAGCTGCTACTTTAGTATGAATATCTTCATCATTTAGATAAGCATTAATTAGTTCTTGGGATTTACTGATGTGGGCTAGTAATCTTAATTCGATTTGCGAATAGTCGCAACTTAATAAGTAATCATATTCCGGATAGAAAGCCTTTTTAATTTTTCTACCTTCACTATCTTTAGCCGGTATATTTTGCATATTAGGTTCAACAGAAGAAAGACGACCGGTTCTAGTTAAATTTTGCTTATAAATAGTATGAATCTTACCATCTTCTCTTATATAAGGTATAAGTCCTTCTAAATAAGTGGTATAAAGTTTATTTAAGTTTCTAAATTCTAGAATGTCATTAATAACGGGACTATAATTAACTAATTTCTTTAAAGTATCAACATCGGTTTTATAGCCGCCGGATTTATTTTTTTTAGCATAAGGTAAGTTTAATTTTTCAAAAAGAATAACTCCTAATTGTTTAGGGGAAGCTATATTAAATTCTTCACCACATTCAAAGTAAATTCTTGCTTCTAAGTCTTTAATTTTTTTAGCTACTTCTAAGGACATGCTATTTAGAACTTCTTTATCACATTTAATACCATTAAGTTCCATATTAGCTAAAACTTTAATTAAAGGCATTTCAATATTAGTGAATAAATTTTCCATGTTTTCTAATTTTATTCTTTTTAGATAATCATTTCTGGTATCAAAGATGAATCGGGCTTTAGTTATGGTATCTTTGGAAGTAAAACCATTTTTTAGAGCTGTTTCATAAAATTCTACTTTATAATCTTTAGGTATCATTAAATAAGCAATATCTTCTTTAGTATTTTCTTCTAGTAAGTATGAAGCAATCATAGTATCAAAGATAGTATTATTTAAAATATTTTCATCTTTTAAAAGATATATATTTTTCTTTAAATCATAGGTATATTTAATTTTATCTTTTAAATATTCTAAAGTATCTCTTACTAGTAATTTAGGAACATAGTAATTATTTTTTTTAGTAGCAATGCTCATCCCAATAATGTTGGCTTCGTGATAATTTTCTTTATCACATTCAATGTAATAAGCATAAGTATCGGTATCTTCAATTTCTTTAGGATCTAAAATAGTCGTAAATTTTATTTCTTTAACTGGTTTTTCGACTTTCGTATTTTTTAGTAAAGAAAAGAATTCTAGTTCACTAAAAATATTGGCTAAGTCTTCTAATTTAGGACCGTTATATTTAATATTATCAAAGTTAATATCAATTGGTACTTTTTTATAAATGGTGGCCATTTCTTTAGAAGTATAAGCGGCTTCTTTATCGTTAATTAATTTAGTTTTAACAGCCCCTTTAATTTCATCAATATGGGCATAAATATCATCTAGATCTTGATATGTCTTTAATAGATTAATAGCGGTCTTATCGCCAATGCCTTTAACACCTGGAATGTTATCGGATGAATCACCGGCTAGAGCTTTATAATCGATCATGTGTATAGGTGTAAATCCCCAGTCTTCTTTAAAGTTAGTCGGATTATATCTAATATAATCTTTAGTTTTTAAAAGTTTTACTTCGACTTCATCGGTAATTAACTGTAACAAATCTTTGTCGGAAGAAATGACGGTAGCATCATAATCTTTATTATTGTTACAAGCATCAGCAAAAGTACCAATAATATCATCGGCTTCAAAGGGCTCTAATTCGTAATATTTTATCCCCATCGCGTCTAAAATTTTTCTTGCAACGGGCATTTGACTCTTTAATTCTTCCGGCGTTTCTATTCTTCCAGCTTTATAGGTTTCATATTTTTCTTTACGAAAGTTTTTCCCGATATCAAAGGCTACCATAATATATTTTGGCTTTTCTTCATCAATTATTTTTTGCATCATATTAACAAAGCCATACAAGGCATTGGTTGGAAAGCCTTTAGAGTTTTTCATCATATTACCACTATAAGCGGTGGCATAATAAGCTCTAAACATTAAATTATTACCATCAACTAAACATACTTTTTCCATAAAAATTATCCTTCCATCTACTTAATAAGTATAACACGTAAGGATGTTTTATACACTTAAAAACTAGCTTTTTAGTGCGAAATTTCTTAGAAAAAGAAAAAAGAATTAGTTTTCAACCTTGATTAAACCTTTTTCTAATTCTTCAAGGGCTCTACCTAATTCTTTCTTACTCTTGTATTCATTTTCATTCATTTGAAAATGATGATTTTCCATCATTTGCTTACTACGACGAGAAGCAATGTGTACTAATTTGTACTTTGAGTCCACAATATTTAATAGTTTATCAATAGATGGGTATAACATATTTATCTCTCCTTACATGAATTATCATACTATTTTTTCAAGTATTTATCATAACTTTTGTGAAAATTTGACACTTATTTGACACTTTTTGGTGGCTATTTAATTTTAATCAAGAAATTTATTATTACTAATTTTATTTAAATAGATTTCTTAGTTATAAATAAAGTTAAAAAGAAGCTAACAAATTAACTTCTTAAACGAGCTCAGCATACACTAAATCTTTTTCAGTATCATAAATTAAATGAATTTTGATATTTAACATAGAACTACCATCTCTTATATCAGTAACATCGCCATCGGTACTACCAATATAGCCTTTATCAACTAAGTCTTTAATACTGACTATATAAGAATTATTTTCTTTTACTTCATCTTTAATAGTATTACCGTACTTAGTTGCTTGGTTAAGATACAGTTCTAATGAATCATTATATAAAGTATCTTTATCATTTTCAAAAGCATGACTTAGTTTAGGAACCGTAAATAAAGTTACTAGACCTAAGGCCACTACTACTATTAATATATCAATAAATGTATAACCATTTTTCTTACGCATATTTTTGCCTCCACTTACAGTAACAATATACCACATAATGAAGTAAAAACCAAGACTATCTATTTATCTTAAATTCTAGTTAAATTTTGACTATTTTGGAACTTATTCATAAAATCACAGATAGTAATTGAATTTTTTTCAAGTATATGCATAGAATTTTTATCACCATTTATAGCTGTAATAAATGATAATAATTGGTATCTTATACCCTCACCATTTAGTTGATAGAAATAACGTTTATTATTGTTCATATTTTCATATCTTATCTCAAAATAATCGGGTTTCCACCAAGGTGCTGGGACAATTAGATAACCATTAGTTCCAGTAACGATAAGTTCTCCTTCTGATTTAGCGCCTTCAGCTACTTTTAAGGTTGCAACTGCATTTTTATAGACTATATCTAATCTAGTAAACAAATCATTGTTTTCTTCTGTCATCTTAGTATAAAAATGATATTTATCGTAATTACATCCTAAAATATCAAGTATAGGTATTAAGGCTTGCGCACCAAGATTATTAAAACTATGAGCATTTTTGGTTTTTAAATAGTTACTCATATTAGTAATAGTGGCTTCGACTGACAAAACATTACCTATTTCTCCACCCTTTATAAGTAATAATAACCTTGAATAAGCCATTGCATAAGAAGTACGGTTAGCATCCATTAATACTAGTTTGTTCTTCTTAGCTAGTGCAAATAATTCTTTACATTTTTTCTTATCATTGCAAATTGGTGACTCACATAAAACATGTTTACCGCAATTTAAAGCTATTTTTATTTCTTCATAATGGTCATCTATTGGAGAATTAATATAAATAGCATCGACTCCATTTAAAAGATCATTTAGCTTATTTGTGATTATTTCCATTTCTTTCACAGGAAATTTTTCTTTTAAAATATCTTTATTAACATTTGTACAAATACCAATAATTTTTATACCATTAACATAATTATCTTCTAGACAATATTTATTTAAAAAATCTATATCATCACCGACAACGCCCATTTTTATTTCTTGTTGCTCACAACGAATTTGCGTACTCGAAATGCCTTCCGTTCGAGGTAGATATACGACATTGCAATATTCTTTTAAATAATCAAATTTTCCTTCCCAGTCCGACCCCAAAACAAAAGTATCAATACCATATCTTTTGATATCATCTATCTTTTGGCCGATATATTCTTCAACGATTATCTCATCGGCAAGGCCTGTTTTGCGGACATTATCAATACGTTCAGCAAGTGACTGACGAACATTTATTTTTCCACGTTTGCGATCAAAATCCTCAGAGGTAACACCAACAATTAAATAGTCGCCTAGAGCTTTAGCACGCTCTAATAATTTAATATGGCCATAATGAAGAAAATCATAAGTACCATATGTGATAACTTTTTTCATTAAAATATCCCCTGTTCATACATTTCTCTTAAAGCACTTAGCAATTTATCATAATCTTCTTTAGTTAAAGCTCCTATATGACCAACTCTAAAAATTTTATCTTTTAGGTCGCCACCATTGGGACAAACCCAGATATGATAATTATCTTTTAATATAGTAAATATTTCATAAGCATTGTTTTTTAATGGATGCAAGGCAGTTACCGCATTGGAACAGTTATCTGGAACAATTTCCAGTGGTAAATCTTTAATAGCCTCACGGAAATAAGAAGCTAGTTCTTTAGTGCTATTAATACTTTTACTAATCCCACCATTTGCCTCTATTAAATGTAACCGCTTATTTATTTGTCTTAATATAGAAACGGCTGGCGTAAATGGAGTTTGCCCTCTTTTAGCATTTTCCAAAGCGCTTTTTAAATCCAAATACATAGATTTTGACTCATTATTATATACTCTCTTAACGGCTCTATCCGATAAAACAATAATTGAAATTCCAGGAGGACACGCTAAGGCTTTTTGTGATCCTGTTATCATAACGTCGGCATTTAATTTTTCCATATCAAATTCATCAGCCAAGAATGCACTAATACAATCAACAATTAAGAGCATATTATTTTGTTTACAAAATTTACTTAATAAATTTAAATCGTATAATTCACCAGTAGATGTTTCATGATAGTTGACTAAAGCGCAAGTAAAACTAGAGTCTTGATATTTTTCTAAATCTTTAGAAGTAAAACCGTGGCCGGTTGTTAACTTTAGTTCTTCATAAGCAACATCATGTAACTGGCATAGTTTAACGAAACGTGCACCAAAACTACCACCATTAATTATCAATGCTTTATCTTCCTTTGTTAATACATTCATAACGGTAGCCTCCATTGCTGACGTTCCAGAGCCAGTTAAAAAGACTGCTTTAGCATCCTTTGGAGCTTTCGCTAATTTTTTTATTAATTCTTCATTTTCTAACATTATTTTGGAAAATTCTGGAGTTCTAAAGTAAGGAACTTGTTCGGATCCTATTTCTAATATTTCTTCACTTGATTGAACTGGACCAACTGTAAAATTTAACATAAAATCACCTACTTATTATTTTTCAATCTTAATGTCGTCAGATTCTACTTCTTTATTTTTGTTCTCATCAATTCCTAATTTGTTTTGAACATTCTTTTTTATTTTGCGAAAATAAATACCGATGAAGGCTCCTACGGCTATAATGATACCTGCTATTGCTTGAATAGCATAGGTCATTACTGATGGATCAATGTATGCCATTGCACTTTCACTTAACATTATTATAACTAATAATGTGTATACGGATAATATTCCAATTTTACTTATTTTTTTCATTTTCTTTTTTTCTCTTTTCTATACTTTCTTTAACAATATCTACTAAATAAAGGGCTCCTTTTTCAGCAGATTCTCCTAAATTATAAATACTATCATTTAGCAATTTTTCTATTTCTTTAGCGTATTCTTTTTCGTTCTTAAATAAATATTCTATTGTTTCATTTATTTTTACTAAACTATTAACATCTAGACTTTTACCAATTATATCACGAGACCAGATATTTATTGGCTCTACATCTATATCTTTATAATTAGGATTCATTATTTTCATTGGGGTATTAATAAATACAACCGGCTTTTTAGTCGTATATGCATATTCATAACCAATACTAGACCAATCAGTAATTAGCATATCAGCTTTAAATACGGTATCATTTTTAGAAAAATCCGTTTGAATTTCAATATTTTTATTGTTTTTATATTTTTCTTTTAATCTATCAAATTTTTCAGCAAAATGTCTTACTTCTTGAGGATGTGGTCTAACAATAATTTTGTATGTCTTATTAGTTTTTAAATTATCTATTAATTCTTCTAAGCATAAATCACAGATATTATCTTTTTGCCAAGAAGGTGCTATTAAGATTGTTTTATTTTTACGATCTTTTTCTTCTTTTTTAATTGCTTTATAATCATTAATCATATCATCTAATAATGAGTAACCCCAATTAAATATCTTATTATTTAAGCCAAATTTTTTATAAGTAGCTTCGGCTTCTAGCCTTTGATATTTACCACATGCAAAGAATATATCATAAGCATTAATTGATTTATATCGTTGAGTTAAGTTAATACTATCAATGCCATGAGGAATAAATATATAAGTTATATCTTTTCTAACATAGCTTCTCTTGATATGGTAAGAATCTAAATCAGGCATAGTCATAACGACAACATCGGCATCCATTTTCATCATCAAGGTAATAAGTTTCTTTTCTTCTATATAGTAAGGTTTAATATTAGGATTACTTTCAGCCATTTTAAATATATTATCATTATAATCACTGGTTATATAATGAATTACTATATTGGTATGCTTAAGTAAGTATTCAATAATTCCTTTAAAATATTTATAAAATCCATTTGATTCTGAATAGAAAACAAGATGTTTATTGGCTATTTTAAAGAATCTTTTATAATCTTCTTTTTCTTTTTTTATTTGTTCCTTACTTCTTTTCTTAGCTTTATCTAAGTTAGATAGTTCTTTTAATTCTTTAGTAGTTTTTTCTAACTCTTCATAGTTTACATGTTTTTTAGGATTTATCCAAATATTTAATAACCACTGAAGAACAATGGCAAATAAGTTACTAAATGTCCAGTAAAGAGCAACACCAGCTGGTACAAAGAAACCAAGGTATAATGATAAACCAACGGATAAGGCAACCATTGACCACTGATTAATTTTAGATTGTTCTTGTTGTAAAACGTTCATAAGATTTTGACACACACACATAATAAGAGCACTTAAGGCTGCAATTACTGGTATCCAGATGGCAATTCCACCCTTACTTTCAGCAATCCAACTCATGTCAAAGCCAAGGAAGTTTAAATCTAGATCTTTAGCTTGGCTAACTGTTTCTTGGTAACTATTAGTCTTAGTAAAGTTAGGATATTTATCTAGTTTATCAGCTTTTAAATCATTAAGGATTGTTAATTCTAAAGAAGAAGATTCGGGATTAACGCTGCTATCGTTAGCGATAAGATCATTTTTTAAAATTGTTATTTCTTCGCTATTAGTTTTTAAAATATAAGTAAGTGGTTTATTAATTACTTCTACTAATCCCATTAATAAAACTATTTGAATAATAAGTGGTACTAACGAGATTAAAGCATTATATTTTTCTTTTTTATATAGCTTAGCAGTTTCATCTGCTATTTTATCTTTATCCCCAAAACAATCAATTTTTATCTTATTAATATCGGGTTGCATTTTAACCATTTTAATGGAATTTTTTTGAACCCAAATGCTAATTGGTAATAATATTACTTTACTAAGAAATGTAAATATTATTATTGCTACTCCATAATTTTTACATAAGGAGTAACAAAAAGACATTATTGTTCCTAAAATATTTGCTATCATGATTTCACCCTACTTATCTATTAAATTCCTTTCCTGTTTTAACTAAAGTATTTAAATCCCAAGCCTTACCAGTTTGAGTATATTCAATCATATGGTCTTCTTGGTTATATATATAGAATAAATATCTTCGATCTCTTTTATCGGTTATATCTTTAAATAGTTCATTGGATTTTTTTCCATTTAGAAGGTCTGTATATGCACTGTTTAAATCAGTATATGATATGGCTTTATCAGATACGTTCATTTTTTTATGCTCTTCATTTTTGCCTTTAATATAAAGGATAGGATTTTGACGTCCTTCCGCACCAATAAAACTATAACCATGATCAGCCATAATAATAATATTAGAATTATTATAAACATTACTCTTTTTTAGTTTATCTAAATATTTTTCAACTATTTTAATACTACTTTCTAATTTTTGGTCATATGTTCCAGCACCATTACTAATATAATTTACATTTTCATCCAAATTAAAAGGAACATGACCGCCTTCTAGATGGATAAATTTAAATTGTTTTTCAGATTTTTTAACCAATTGTTTTTCTAAATAATAACTATAATAATTAACATCACTTAAATCAAAGATATCAGTATCAACAATCTTAGTTTTATTAAAATCCATACTTTCAATATGAGAATATTTTTTTAAATAAAATGGCAAATATTTAAATAAAGAATACTTAATTTCTTGATTAGCAAACAAGCGAAAATCATAATTATTATTTAAAGTTAAATTTTGAATCTTTTTAGCGTTTTTACTATTATATATAATCTCAGTATCGTAAATATTTACATCATAATTATTTTGATACAATTTTTTTAATAATTCAGAATTATCTAAGGCTTGGCTATAATATTTAGCAAACTCCTCTTCATTATTGTTCCATATTCCTGACAAAATAAAAGGAATTGAATCTCTTGTATATGGATATGCAGACATCGTATCGGGATAATAAGTAAAATCCTTTAAAATTTTATTATATTTTTTTTCCTTAATAATTTTATTAAACGTTCTTGAATCAACGGCATCTAATAAAAATATAATAAAGTTTTCATCATCCGAATAATTCTCTAAATTTTTAGTAGTAGCCGTTACATTAATATCTTTATTTAAATTAGACGAGGTCATAGTAGTTGTTAATAAGGAAACCAATAACATCGCTCCAATGGCTAAACTAACATATTTTAAACTAGTAATAGTTTTATCTAACTTTATTTTCTTTATTAAAACACCAGTTATTACCGATATAACTCCTAAAACAACAAAAGATATAATAGAGGCTTTAGTATAATTGCTCCAAATAATAGCACTCCCATCTAATGAAGGTAACATTCCAGCAAGATAATTGCCTTCAATATAGGTTGTAATGAGTAAAACAAAACCCACAATTAAAGAATATTTAAAAATTTTATCTTTTCCTATTACTTTTTTAGTAACAAAATAAGTTAGTAAATAAATAATAAAAACAACAAATAAACCAATAACAAATAAAACCCCTACCACCGGTAATAAGGTATTTATATCAAACCATAAATCATTAGGATTATTTAAAAACATAATAATTGGTTCATAAACGAACATCATAAAACTAATAATTAAACCAATAATAAAGGCGGGTAACATATTTTTAATAAACTTCTTCATAATACACTTCCTACTCTTAAGTCCACCCTAAGTATAGCATAGCGAAACTTACTAGTAAAGAGAAAGACATTAGTATAACCTTGTAAATTCGGTAATTATTACTAGCTTTAGTCTTTTTTTCTATCTTGTTTTTAGTATGATTTTTTCTGTACATTAGTCAATGATGTGAAACAAATATTATAAGAAAATGACTCGGTTTTAACTGAGTTATTTTTTAAATGTTT
>CAKOKF010000003.1 GCA_934090775.1 uncultured Bacilli bacterium | reverse complement strand
GAAGAAGAACTAATGACTGTATAAGTTCTCTTTCTTTTTTATTTCATTTTTTAAAAGTGTGTTTCAAAGTGTGTTTCACACGATTTTGACATTAAAAAACCCCGTATTTACGGGGAATTTATTCATACTGGTGTTTCCAGAGTGATTCGAACACTCGACCGTACGCTTAGAAGGCGTATGCTCTATCCAGCTGAGCTATGGAAACATATCAATCAGCACAAATAAAATTATAAACTAAAACTTATGTATTTGCAAGGGTAAAATTATAATATAAGTAGAAAAATCTTTATTTTTCGGGGAAAATTAAGAAAATATTAGATCGATTCACCATTTACAACTAAATTGACATCCGTAATGCCTAAGGTATCTTCAAAAGATTTGCTAATTGCATATTTTACTTCTTCAAGTAAGGAAGCATTAAAAAAATTATCTAAAATGTAATTACTGAATTCTAATTTTATAGTATTTTCCTTAATTTCATAGTCTAATAGTTTGGCATTACTAGATAAAAAACTCATGAGATTTGATTGATGAATAGGAGATGACTTTAATTCTTCAATAATAATTTCGACTTTATCAGTGTTATCGTTAGTAAAAATAGATACGGGTACTAAATGATATTCGTCGTTAATATTGGTATAGTAATATAGATTTAAAACATCCATAGTAAATACGTTGTTAACGTTATATACTTTGTTAATGCCAAAAGATTTAGTTAAGGTAAGAGGAAGTTTTTTCTTAGAAATAGGTAAATAATCTAATTTTTCATTTTCTACAAAAAGCATTATTTCTTTTACTTCATTTAACTTAGTTAATGAATAGATAATTGATTCAATAACTTTTTCTTCCGTTTCTTTTGTTACATTTAGGAATTCTTTACTAAAATTAATTTTTAAGAGATTATTTTCTAGGGAAAGGTTAAGAATTTTAGTGTCTTTAGGAATAAGAGGAGTGTAATTATCATCAATATATTTGGCTTTAGGACTATCTATGGTAAGAGAAGTAATAATATCTTTTATTTTTGCTAAAATATCATTTTCATTATTACTAACAATTTTAGTTTCGACTAAAATATTTTTGTTTAATAAATAGATAGAATGATAACTAGGTTCTTTAATAGTTATTTCTTCTGTGTATTTGTTATTAGTTGGAAAAATGTATACTAAAGTTAAAACAAAAAGAGTTAAAAAAGAAATAAGTAATTTTCTTTTGATATTGTTAAACATAAAAAACCACCTAATAAATTATATATTAATTTTATTTAAAAAAGACCATAGATACTGGTCTTTAAAGATTAATTTCTTGTAATTTCAATAGCTCAATGATAGCGCTGCTTCTACTTGTTACACCTAATTTTTGAATGACGTTAGAAATATGATTACGAACAGTTTTTTCACTAATACGTAAAATACTAGCAATTTCTTTAGTTGTTTTGGTTCTAATAAGAAGGTTAAATATTTCTTTTTCTCTTTTTGTTAATAAATTCATAATATACCAACTTTCTATAGTATTTTATGTATTATTATTATTTAGTTAACTATTGAAATTTAATTGTGATATATTTTTTAGTATCAAACATACTTTGGACTTCTTTAATAATATTATTAGCAATTAATTTATCGTGTTTATTACTAGATATAACAATATTAATTTGATCTTTATTAATTTTGACAAAAGAATCATATTCAAATTTTTCTTTTAATTTAGCTTCAATATTTTCTTCTAAACCTTTATTTTCGTTTAGAGTCATTAATTCTTCATAAGCATTGTTTTTTTCGGCAACAGTTTTTTCCTTATCAGTAATAGTAGTTTGTAAGTTATTAATGTTATTTAATAATTCTTCATCGGCGGCAACACGTAGAGCTACTAAAGAAGTAGAAGGGGTTACTTCAGCATTGACGGCGGTATCATTAGATTTTTCTTGATTATTGTATTCTTCTAAAATATTGGAAGGCATACTTATATAATAAATGCTTAAGACTAAAATAATACTAAATAGGGTTATAAACCATAAATTTTGTTTGTTCATATTAATCCTCTTTCTTCATTTAAATATATGTAAAGATAAAATTAATTATGAAAATAAGTTAAAGACTCTATAAATTATATAAATAAGCTAAAAAAGTTTGCAAAAAAAGAAACTGCAAGTAAATTTTTTGAAAAAAAGAAAGAAGAACGAAGATATTAATTGTTTAGTTGGGAACTTATGTGTTATGATATAGTTGAAAAACTTTGTAGTATTACTAATCAGTTTTGTTCTCTTATATTTATAGTAAAAAGATTTTATTAATTGTTAATGATAGCAAAGTTTTTAAGAGTAGTTAAAGTGTAGCACTATAACTAATTAGCAGTACCTGTTTTTAGAAAGGAGCTTTTTATGGCAAAAGATGTAAAAATATGTGTAATAGAAGAAGAAAGTAAAAAAGGTGAAAATAATTCCAAGATTTTAATTGATTTAAATGAATCAGTAAGTAAAGAAATGTTAGATAAATTAACTTCGGCTTTAGAAGATTTGTTTAAAGATGATGAATTTATGATAAGTAGAGAAAAAATTAAGGCTAATGATGTCATTAAAACTTTGCTTGCTTCTTCAAAAGATGAAAAGTTGGAAAAAGAAGATATAGAAGAAGACTTAGCTAATCATATAATGAAATTAGCTCATGCTTTTAGAGAAGATGATAATGCTGCATTGGAAGTTGCAAATTCTATTTATGTAGCTTACTTAATGATGAAGGATGAAATTAGTTTAGAAAAAATTATGAAATATGCTGATTTTTCAATGCCTGAATTGGAAATGATTAAATACTATTTGTTGGAAAAAAATAACTTTTAATTTTAAAAGTTTTTTTCTAATTAAGAAAAGGAGTCTAAATGTTAGAATTAAAAAACGTGACAAAATATTATGGGGATTTTAAAGCGGTAGATAATTTGTCTTTTAAAGTTAAAGATGGGGAGATTTTTGGTTTATTGGGAGTCAATGGGGCTGGTAAAACCACAACATTTCGGATGATAATTAATTTGCTTGATAAAACGGAAGGGACAATTCTTCTAGATGGTAAACCAATAGATTACAGTGTTACTGATAAAATTGGCTTTTTAACGGAGGAGCGTAGTTTACTTTTAAAACTTACGGTTTTAGAACAGGCTATCTTTTATGGAACTTTAAAAGGATTAGATAAAAAAACAATTGAAGAGAGATTAGATATTTTATTAGAAAAATTTCATATAACGGAATATAAAAATCGAAAGATAAAAGAATTGAGTAAAGGTAACCAACAAAAAGTTCAGTTTATAACAGCAATTATTCATGAACCTAAATTACTTATTTTAGATGAACCGTTTAGTGGGTTAGATCCAATTAATGTTGAACAGTTTATGGAAATGATTAATGAATTGAAGAAAAAGGGAACTTCCATAATATTTTCTTCTCATAGAATGGAACATGTCGAATTATTTTGTGATGAATTAGTAATTTTAGTACACGGTAAGAGTGTATTGCAGGGAAACTTAAAAGACATAAAAAGACAATATCGAAGAAAAAATATTCATTTATGTGGTGATGGCGATCTTAATAAAATTAAAAAAATAGATGGTGTAATTGATGTTATTAGGGAAAGTGCTAGTAATGAGTATGTTATAAAAATAGCTAATAATGATATTGTAGATAAGGTTTTTGAAGTGGTTAAAACATTTACTAATGTGACAAAATTTAGTGTTGAAGAACCAACTTTAAATGAAATATTTATTAGTAAAGTAGGAGAAGCGTATGAAAACTAAAGCTTGGTTTTTGATTAAACAAAGTATTAAGAAAAAAATGGATACGAAATGGTTTAAGGTAGTTAATTTTTTACTTTGTATACTTTTAATCGGGGTTATTAATATTGATAAAATAATTAATGTTTTTGGTGGGGATTTTAAAGAAACAATAAATATTTATTTGACGGGGGATAATAATTATTTAGAGGGATTTAATGCTTATTTTGATACTAATAAAAAGATATTAAATGATGAGAGAACTTATAATATTACTTATACAAATGATAATTTAAATAGTTTAAAGGATAAGGTTAATGATACGGATGATATTATTGTTAATATTAATTATGATGAGACCGAGTATTTAAAGGCGGATGTTATTTCTTATAATAAGATAGATACTATTACTTATAATTTATTAAGTAGTAGTTTAACTGGGATGAAAAGTAGTATTGCCTTAAATTATAAGGGGTTATCTAGTGAAGAGATGGCTAAGATTACTAGTCCAATTAGTATTAATAGAGTAGTTACTAATGAAAAAGAGATAACGGCTAGTGAAGATGCGACCAATATGAGTTTAGTAGTTTTCTTAGTACCATTTTTTATGTTAATTGTTTTATTGGTGCAGATGATTGGGGCCGAGATTAATGATGAGAAAACTACTAGAGGGATGGAAATAATTATTTCTAATGTTCCGGCTAAAGTGCATTTCTTATGTAAAATTGCTAGTTCTAGTATCTTTGTTATTATGCAATCATTATTATTACTATTATATAGTGGGATTGGCTTTTTAATCTATGGAGGGATTGGTAATGGTTTTTGGGATTCGAATATTATTGGTAATTTATTTAATTCTCTAAAGGCTAGTGGGACGATAGATTTATTACTTAAAGGAGCACCAATCTTAATTATAATCTTCTTATTATCGTTTTTGGTTTATGCGACTTTAGCGGGAGTTTTAGCCTCCATGACGACCTCTTCCGAAGATTTTCAGCAATTACAAACGCCTTTAATGATAATCTTAATGTTAGGTTATTATATTGGTATTATGGCGGCGGCGTTTAAAGGTTCAATTTTTATTCGCATAATTAGTTATTTGCCTTTCTTATCTTCTATGGTGGCTCCTATAACTTATATTTTAGGTGAGACTAGTTTAATTGATTTAGGCATATCGGCTTTAGTTTTATTTATAAGTTGTATTGTTTTGTTTAAATATGGTATTAGAGTTTATAAAGTAGGTATTTTAAATTATTCAAGTAAGGATTTATGGAAAAAAGTATTTAAATCTTTAAGAATTAAGGATGGAATTTAATGCAAAATAAAAGTTTAAAAATAGGAAGTGTTGTTATTTTAACTTTAGTTTGTATGGGCTTACTTATCTTTATGGTTTATTATTTGATAGATAATAAAGATGTAAATAAAGTAACAACTGATTTAAAACCGAGTACTTCACATGCTAATCAAATAGATCAAGTACCAATTAAAGATTTAAATATAAAAGTTACTTTAGATACTTTACCGGCTACTAATGATGTTTTGACTAGTTTAGATTTTAAAGAATTTACTAATCTTTTTAAAACCAGTAAAAGAAGTATTTTAGTTATAACCAAAACTGGTTGTAGCTATTGTGAAGATTTTATACCTAAATTAAAGAGTACTTTAAGTAAATTAGGAATTAGTGCATATGAACTTAATAAGAGTAATTTAAAAAAGAACGAAAATTTAGGCGATTATGTGGTGGTAACAGGTACCCCGATAACTTTAATTATTGAAAATGGAAATATTGTTCATAGTTTTAGTGGGAGTACTGATGAAGAAACAATTGAAGCTTTTTTAGACCTATACTATTTAAGATAGTATAGATTTTTTTTATGAAAAATGCTTTTCTAAAAATTAAATACATGGTACAATTACTATAAGAGTTTAATTGACAATAAAAAGTGGAAATATGTTTGTAGAATTATATCGTAATGATGGTAAATTTGTGATTTGTTATAATGATGATGCTTATGTATTACATAAGATATTTGGATACAAAATAGTAGGAGAAGGAAAAAATGATAAATTGGGTTTTCCTAATATTGTTTTAGAAAAACTTAGTACAAAATTAGCAAATTTAAATATTAATTATCGAATATATTATAAAAAAGAATTAGAAAGTTTTATGGATTTTCAAGAGGAAAATAATTATCAAAAGTATTTGGAAGAAGGGTTATTACAGGTAGAAATTGATAAAAAAGTTGATTTAATAAAATATAAGTTAAATAGATTAAATTTAATAGATATTAATAAAAAATTAGAAAAGATTCTTGAAATTATTTAATAATTTTATATTGTTAAATAAGATTTACTTTTGAATAAAATTATGCTATTTTATTAATAGATAAATAGTAAAGGAGTAATTGAGTATTATGAATGGTAAGAGAATTAGCGATAAAATTTCAAAAAAACATAATGTTTTTTTGATGATAATAACTTGTTGTATTGTTGGTCTTGTAATAGTAGGTATTTCTTACGCTTACTGGCTATTTTCAGCAATATCTGATAAGACTAATACGGCAACATCGGGGTGTTTTAAAGTTGAGCTGGTAGATCAAAAAGATGAAATAAATTTGACTAATGCTTATCCTATTACTGATGAGGAAGGTTTAAAATTAAAACCATTTAGTTTTACTCTAAAAAATACGTGTACAATTTTGGCTCATTACTATGTTAATGTGGAAATGTTAGATGGTACAACTTTGAATAGTAAATGGGTAGCAACAAGAATTAATAATGAGTCTATAACGACTTTAGATAAGTACAATACTACTACGACTTCGATAACTGGCTCTACAGAAGCAAGACAAGTGGCTGAAGGCTATTTAGGAACTAATGATACAGTTGATTATGCTATTTCCTTTTGGATGGATGAAGATGCTACTATTGATGATGATATTATGAATAAAGTATTTAAGTCGAAAATAGTTGTTGTTTCGGAACCTGGTAATTATAGTCCATCAGCCGCTGGTTATAATAAATTAAGTGATGCTATCTTAGCTAATGAATATCAAACTACACCGGAAATAGCAAAAGAGAAAATTAGTACTAAACAGGCCATTGATGTTACAAATACATCGCCGGTTATTAAATGGAGTGAAAAAACTGAGGATGCGGTTACATTAAGTATTACAAAACCAGCGGAAAGCGTTATTAATACTTATAATAAAAGTACTGGTACAGGTGATAAAACGACTCAGGCCAGTGAATTAACATTAAATGATACCAAAGTAAAATTGTATCAAGTTAAATTATTTAATAGTGATACAGCTAGATATACTATTAGTAACGTTATTTATGAGGATCCTACTACTTTAGATTATTCAGGGAATACCAAGTATTACTTTATTAATGAAAAAATCAGTTATAATAATACGACTAATAAGTTATATACTTGGAATTCAACTAGTGATGTTAGTATCTATTTAGTCACAGGAGCAACTAAAACAACTGAAAATACAACATGGAATAGTGTTAGCTATGATAGTGTAACCTATAAAATAAATGGCACAAAATTAACAGCTACTGAATTAGAAACGAATAAGTCGGATAAAGGTTTATATCAAGGTACTGATGATTATGGTACTACTTATTATTATCGCGGTAATGTCAAAAATAATAATGTTTATTTTGCAGGATATTATTGGCGAATAGTGAGGATCAATGGTGATGGTTCCATAAGGCTTATGTATAATGGCACAATAAAAAATGCTAGTGGTAACGAACAAATGATTGATAATAATACTGTTCAATTTAATAGTAATTACAATAATCCTGGTTATGTCGGCTATATGTATGGAAATCTTGATGCAACGAGTTTCGATGAAGTTCATGCTAATACAAACAATTCAGCAATAAAAACTAAGATTGATAGTTGGTATAAAACAAATATCGAAGATAAAGGTTATGGTAAATATATTATGAATACTGTCGGCTTTTGTGGTGATCGCGGTATAGCTAGTGGTGGCGATGGTATTCAAACTGATAAGAATACTAACTTTGGAGCATATGGAAGGTATGCAAGCAATACGGCCTTGTTTACCTGTCAAAATAAAGAAAGAGACTTGTATACAACAACTGATTCTAGTATTGGTAATAAAGCTCTTACTTATCCTGTTGGTTTAATAACTTATGATGAATTAGTTTTTGCTGGTATGGATCAAAGACATGTTAATAAATTATCTTATGCTTATTCAACAACCGCATATTTCACGATGTCACCATCGTATTTTGATGCAACAAATGGCAATGCTAGTTGGTGGAGTGCACATAGTGATGGCTATCTAGATCCAATGTTGGACGCTACTATAAGTCTTGGTGCTCGTCCAGTTATAAATCTAAAATCTGATACTCAAATTTCTAAGGGTATTGGCACGAGTTCTAATCCTTTTGTGATTGAATAAATGATATTAAAGATTAATAATCTTCCTAATGACTCATCATTGGAAAGATTATTTTTATAATAAGAAAGTCATTTTAAATGTTGTGATTTTTGGAATGAAACTCTAAATATATAATATGGATGTTATTAGACAAAATTTAACGATTAGATATTATATTATAAGGTCTTTTTTCAAAGATCCTTTTTTGTTAAGCTCTATTTTAAAAATAGTTAAATATATTCTTGACAAAGAAGAAAGTGGTTGATAATATGAGAAAGAAAAGGAAGTATCAATATGTTAAATTATATTACAGGGATAGTAAAAGAAATTGGCAGTAACTATGTGGTTTTAGAAAATAATGGAATAGGTTATCAAATATTTGTTGGTAATCCTTATGTTTATCGAGAAAATTTAGAATATACAATCTTTTTATATAATTATATTAGAGAAGATGAGTATACTTTATATGGCTTTAAAAAAAGAGAGGAAAAAAATTTGTTTTTACGATTGATTAATGTTAAAGGGTTAGGACCAAAAATGGCGATTCCAATGGTATCTACTGGTAATACTAATGATGTAATTGAGGCTATAGAAAGAGAAAATTTGGTTTATTTGACTAAGTTTCCTAAAGTTGGCGATAAGTTAGCACGACAAATAATTTTGGATTTAAAAGGAAAGTTAGCTGATCATCAAGATTTATTTGCAGTAAATGATTTGGATGAATTAGTTAGTGTTTTAGAATCTTTAGGTTATAAGAAAGCTGATATAAAAGCAATACTTCCAAAAGTAGATGCGACCAAAGAGCTTGAAAGTCAAATTAAAGAAGCATTAAAATTATTAATGAGTAGGTAAAAGAATGAAAATAGGGATTGATATAGATGATACGGTAATGAATACTATTGATATAATTGATGAAGCAGCATTATATTTTGATGAAAAGTTTTTAGATAACAAAGGTTATCAGGATATTACTAAATATGATTTTCGAGAAAGATTTTATTGGAAGTCAGAAGATAAAAAGTCTTTTTTTACTTTTTTTCGTAAAGATCAATTATATTTGAAGGCAAGACCCAAAGGGGATGCTTTATATTATTTAGAAAAGTTGTTTAATGAAGGATATGAAATATATTTTTTAACAAGAAGAGGTAAGGATGAGGAGTTAGATATCTTAAGAATTACTAAAGATGATTTAACTAATAAAGGATTTAAATATAAAGATTGTTATATTGGGTTATCTAAAAAGGGTGAAGCTTGCAAAAATTTAGGGATAGATGTTTTTATTGATGACTCAATAGATCAAATTAATGATGTTAATAGTTATGGGATAAAAACTATACTAGTTGATACATGGTATAATAGAGAATATAAGGGTTTAAGAGCAAAAAATTTTCAAGAAATATATAACATAATAAGGGAGTGGAATAATGCTAGATGATAATGATATATATAATGTTAATTTAAAAGAGGATGAGTTTGATAAAAATATTAGACCCGAAACTTTGGATGATTATGTTGGTCAAGAGGAAATCAAAGAAAATTTAAAAGTTTTTATAAAGGCTTGTAAAATGCGTAATGAAGTTTTAGATCATGTTTTACTTTATGGACCACCAGGACTTGGTAAGACTACCCTTGCTCATATTATTGCAAATGAATTGGGAGTTAATATCAAAACGGCTTCTGGACCTTCAATTGAGAAACCAGGCGATTTGGCGGCTGTTTTATCTAATTTGGAAGAAGGTGACGTTTTATTTATTGATGAAATTCATCGAATGCCAAGATTTATTGAAGAAATATTGTATCCGGCAATGGAAGATTTTGAATTAGATATCGTGGTTGGTCAAGATGGAAATACGAGAAATATTAAAATCGATTTACCACCTTTTACGTTGGTGGGGGCAACAACGCGAGCTGGTAATATTTCTAGTCCTTTACGTGATCGCTTTGGGATTGTTTCTAAATTGAACTATTATACTGATGATGAATTAAAGCAAATAATAATGCGTACATCTAAAGTTTTAAAAATGCCCATTGAAGAAGAGGCTGCTTTAGAATTAGCTAAAAGAAGTCGTAAAACGCCACGTATTGCTAATCGTCTTTTTAAGAGAGTAAGAGATTTTACTTTGGTAGCTGGTGATAAAATGATTAGCTTAGATACTACAAAGAAGGCTTTACGACGTTTGAAAATTGATGAATTTGGATTAGATTCCCTTGATTTAGAATACTTAGATGCTTTAATCACTAAATTTAATGGGGGACCAGTGGGAGCAGGAACAATAGCTACTTCTATTGGAGAAGAAGTAACCACTGTTGAGGAAGTTATTGAACCATTTTTGTTACAAGAAGGTTTTGTCAAAAGAAGTCAAAGGGGTCGAATTGCAACCGAAAAAGCTTATAAACATTTACATATACCAATAAGAAATAAATGAGTTGAAGAAAAAAGAAAAATAATTTACTTTAAGTAGCAGTTTTGATATAATAAAAAAGAAAATAGGAGAGTTAGTGTGATGAAAAATAATCAAGGCGTATTAAAAAAATTGGAAAATTTATTGTTACCGGAATCAACCATTTTAGTTGAGCTACAAAAGAAAATAAGTGATAATGATAACATTTTAGTAAAAAAAGAAGATAGTATTAGTAAAAAAGAAGAAAAAATCAAAAAGATTGAAGAAGAGATTACTAGTTTAAATGAAGAAAATGATTGTTTAATAGCAACTTTTACGGCCTTAAAAGATAAAGACTTGAAATTAATTACGGATGTTTTAAAATTAAGTATTGATGTCAAAAAAGATTTTGATAAGCTAATTAATCAATTACCTTTACAAATAGAAATACGTAAAAATGATATTAATGATTTAAAGAGTGCTATTAGTGAAGAAGAAAGTAAATTGGAAGATGCTAAAAATAATATTAAAAATTTAGAGGTTTCTTTAGAAGATGCTTATACTAAACAAAATTCTTTAAAAGAACTAATTAAAGAGACCGTAACTGCGGGGTGTATGCGTACACGTACTGAGGTTATAAATATTTTAAAAGGTGTTAATTTTAGTGACAATGAGGCTTATGAAACAGCTAAATTAATAATGTTTCCTGAAGATGAGTTAATTCCATATTTTAAAGAATTTAAATTTGAAGATCAACCTAGTGATAGTAGTGATGAAACTTATGTTGATTTAGATAATATAGTAGAAACTTTAAAAAACATTACAATTGATGATACCAAAGAAAAAGAGAATAATAAAGATGAGCACAAAGAAACAAATGATTTTTTAAATAGTTTCGAACAGGATTTGAGTGGTGATAATTCGAAAGAAAATATAGAAGCTTCAGCTTTACAAGATTCTAATGAAAAAGAAAAAAAAGAAGAACTTGAAGAGCAAGAATTGCAAGATAGATTAGAAGATGATACTCCAATTTCTTTTGAAGAATTAAAAAGTTTACTTACAAGTGATTTAGATGATCAACCAAGTGTCGAAAAGGAGACTAACGTTTCTAAAATAGAGGAAGAACCAGCGGTTATATCTTTAGAAGAATTACAAAATCAAATCGAAGAAAATGTTAAAGAACCTGTTAGTAAAAATGATTTAGAAGAAGTAAAAACTGAATCTAAAGAGATTTTAGAAGATAATGGTAATGAAGAAGTTGGTTTTGTTAAAGAGCCATTGTTAAAGTTAGGTAAAAGGGAAAATGATATTGATTTAATTAAACCATTTGATACTCAAATAATCGATATTGATCATTTTGAAAAAATATTGAAAACAAGAAAGATAGATACTGCCAATCTTTCATTGGTTGTTTATAAAAATGGTCTTCAAAATTATTTAAATAATTTAGATGCTTTATATGAATATGGCTATAAACCAAGTAATATGGAAATATTAAAGAGCGGTAATGTTTTAAGCTATATTAAGAATACTGATTTAAGAAAAAATTTAAAAACATTAAAAGATTATAAAATAGATTTAAAAATGCCAAGTGGGCATTTAGCATTTAATGTTTTAGCAGTAGAACCAGTAAAACTTGTAGATAAAATTGATATGCTAATAGAAAATAAACAAAGTGATTTAATTACTTATGATGTTAATGCTTTATCACTAGATATTAATACCATTTTAAAAAGAATTACTTTTTGCATAGACTATAATATACCTTATACTGAAGAAAAAAATAATGTATTAATTTATAATAGTTATGTCTTTAATCAAAAAATTTTAGAAAACTTAGTAGAAAAGCAAGTTGAATTGGGTGATGATTATAAAAGGATAACTGACGAATTAAATGGATTAGTTAATAATGATATTTTGATGCTTTTAAAAAATAATTTATCTAATGATAAAGAAATAAAATTAACTGATGCGGAAAAATTTGATGAATTTACAAGATTAGAACAAAAATTAGAAAGTATTTGCGTTTGTAAAGGAAATGTTTATATAATAAAAGGTAAGAGTTTTTCTAAAGAAAATACTAAACGTAATTTAATTACTTTAATTAATAATATTAAAGAAAAAAATGATAAGGATTTATTGATCGCAAGTTTATTCTATAATTCTTATAAAACTTTAGATGACCTTAAGGTTGTTTTAGAAAGTCTATAGGAGGTAAGATATGCAATATTTAGAAAATTATGGTTTTAATAGTGATGAAATAAAATGGTTAGAAACGAATATTCCTGATATTTTAATAAATGCCTTAAAAGAAGAGAAAAAATTAGTAACAGCTAATATTAAATATTTACAAGAATTAGGGGTTACAAATTATAAAGAAATATTTAACAATTATTATAATATGTTTCTAATGGATAATAGTGCTTTTATTGAAGTATTTAATAAATATGATCAAGATGATTTAATTGATAAATTAAAGAAAAATATAGCGATTGTAGAATATCTATAGTCGCTTTTTTCTTCCTTTTAGTATTAATCTTTGATATAATATGAAAAGAAAAAACAAGTATTTTTGAGATTACTTATAAAAAAGAAAGGATATTCGAGTTTACTTACTTGATGGATAGAATATGAATTACTTAGATACTTTAAATGATGAGCAAAAAAAGGCGGTTACTCATCTTGATGGACCGTGCTTAGTTTTAGCGGGAGCTGGTTCTGGTAAAACAAGAGTTTTAACCACTAGAATTGCTTATCTAATTGATAATGGAATTCCTTCTTATAATATTTTGGCTATTACTTTTACTAATAAAGCTGCTAAAGAAATGAAAGAACGCGTGTGTGCTTTAGTGCCGGAAAATCATGCTTTTGTAGGAACTTTTCATTCTTTAGGAGTGAGAATTTTAAGAGAAAATTATACTGAGTGTAATTTGGGTTCTAATTTTACTATTTTAGATAGTGATGATGTTTTAAGTCTAATTAAAAGAATTATGAAAGATAAAGGAATTGATTCTAAAGAGTTAGCGCCTTCTTATGTTCGCAATAGGATTAGTTTTATTAAAAATGAAAATTTAAGTCCAAGAGAAATTGATAATTTATTTAATACGGCGGCTGAAAAACAAGTTTTAGATATTTATGAGACTTATCAAGATCTGATTCATAAAAATAATTCGGTTGATTTTGATGACTTGTTGGTTTTACCAGTAGAATTGTTTAAAAAGTATCCATTAGTACTGGAAAAATATCAAGAAAGATTTAAATATATATTAGTTGATGAATATCAAGATACTAATGAGGTTCAATATCAATTTAATAAATTATTAGCTAATAAGTATCGTAATCTTTTTGTGGTAGGCGATGCTAATCAGTCAATTTATGGTTTTCGAAATGCTAATTTTAGAAATATTTTAAATTTTGAAAAGGATTATAAAGATGCTTTTGTAGTAACTTTAGAAAATAATTATCGTAGTACTAATAATATTTTAGAATGTGCTAACTGTGTTATTAGAAATAATAAAGAACGTAAGGAACTTAATCTAAAAGGTACCATTGGTGATGGTGTTAAAACGAAATATATTACTTGTGAAACTGGTAAGTCTGAGGCTATAACGATAATTGAAGAGATTAAAAAGCTATATAATCAGGGCTATGATTATAAAGATATAGGTATTTTATATCGAACTAATGGGCAATCACGTTTATTAGAAGAGGTTTTCTTAAAGGAAAATATTCCTTATAATGTGGTAGGATCTTATTATTTTTACCAAAGAAAAGAAATTAAAGATTTATTAAGTTATTTAAAACTTATTAATAATCAAGATGATGATATAGCCTTGAGAAGGATTATTAATGAACCTAAAAGGGGTATTGGTGAAAAGGCTATTGAGTCTTTAAGAAACGAAGCTTTAGCAAGTGGCACCAGTATGTTTAAGGCAATTAGTAAGGGTAAAGAACTTATTTTTAAAGATTTAATTGATGATATGATTAAAGCACAAGATAATTTATCGTTAACAGAATTTATTGATTATGTTATTGATAAAAGTGGGATCAAGGCTAGTTTAACGGAAGAAAAATCGTTAGAGAATGATTTAAGATTAGATAACTTGGAAGAATTTAAGTCTGTTACTGCTTCTTTTGAAGAAAGAACGGGGTCAGTTAACCTTAATGATTTTTTAGAAGAAATATCTTTAGTAGCAGATATAAGTGAGCATAAAGAAGAAAAAGATGCTGTAACATTAATGACTATTCATAGTGCAAAAGGATTAGAATTTGATTGCGTATTTATATGCGGATTAGAAGAAGGAATATTTCCTCATCAAAATTCTTTTGGTAGTGAAACCGAAATTGAGGAAGAAAGACGTTTGTGCTACGTTGGTATTACAAGGGCGCGTAAGGTGCTATATTTAACCAATGCTCATAGTCGAATCCTTTATGGGCGTGAACAAGTTAATCCTCCATCGCGCTTTATTAAAGAAATTGATAAAGAGTTATTAGATGTAAGAGTAAATAGTCTTGGTATAGAACGTTTACGTAGTAAAAATGTTGGTAAAATACCCACTTTTTCTAGTAAGAGTAGTTTCTATAATAGTGATTGTGAAGTAAAAGAATATAAAGTTGGCAATCATATAATGCATTCTTTATATGGAAGAGGAACGATTGTTGCTATGGATAATACTTTTTATACTGTAGCATTTAGTAGTCGTTTTGGCATTAAAAAAATAATGAAGAATTTTAAGGGAATAAGGAAGGTAGATTAAAATGGAATTAGTAATTATGGCTGCTGGTATGGGTTCAAGATTTGGCGGCTTAAAACAAATTGAACCAATGGGCCCTAATGGAGAATTTATTATTGATTATTCGATTTATGATGCAATAAAAGCGGGTTTTGATAAAGTAGTATTTATTATCAAAAGAGAAAATGCACAAGTTTTTAAAGAAACAATTGGCAAAAGAGTTGAAGGTAAAATTGCTGTAAGTTATGTTTATCAAGACATGGATAATATTCCAAAAGAATATTTAAATAACGAAAGAGTTAAACCTTGGGGTACTGCTCATGCAATTTATTGTTGTAAAGATGTTGTTAAAGATAATTTTGCTATTATAAATGCTGATGATTTTTATGGTCGTGATGCTTATATTAAGGCTGCTGAATTTTTAAGAAGTGGTATTACTGGTCGTAATTTTGGGATGATTGGGTATCGTGCAAGTAATACTTTAACTGCTAATGGTGCTGTAAAACGTGGGGTTTGTTCATCAAATAATGGGTATTTGACTAGTCTAATTGAATCAAAGGTTGAAAAAGTAGATGGAGTAATTACAGCTAGTCCTTTGAATGGAGCAAAAGCCTTTAATGTTAGTAATGATACTTTAGTTTCAATGAATATGTTTCTATTTACCAAAGATATTTTTAATATTTTAGATAGAGATATATTAAGTTATTTTGAAGAACATAAAGATAATTTAAATGAAGGTGAATTTTTAATACCTGATGTTGTATGTGATCATATTGCTAGAAATGATATTACAGTTAAAGTTATTGATACTAATAGTATTTGGTATGGAGTAACTTATCGTGAAGACGCTGCAATGGTAAAAGAATCATTAAGAAAATTAATTGAAATTGGTGAATATCCAAAAGAATTATGGAATTAAAAGATATTATTTTTCAGTAATATCTTTTTTTGGGAAAATAAAGTAGACAAAAAAAATAATTTGGTTTAACAAAATTAAAAATATAAACGAATAATAGTTACTAAATTAAAAAAATAGTTAGTTGCAAAATTAGGAAAAACCATTAAAATGAAATAAGTGATGTGAATGCAAAAATATATAATTAATAATACAAGTGGTTATTTAGTAAAAGATATTAAGATAAGTGATTCGGATTTTAGCTATCTATATAGTAAAAATATGATAATAAAACTAAGTCAATTACAAGAAAAAAAGTATAAATGTCAATATTTTTTAAGTGAAATGGGATATTTATTTTTAGAATTAGGTGATTATGAAAAAAGATTTAATATTTTAAATAAATATGTGAATTTAAGAAGTAATATGAATTTTATGAATAGGGATTATTTACAAAATTTAGATAAAATATATCCTAGTGATGATAAGAATTTAAAATACCCAATATGCTTTTATAAGGGACAAATATATAGTTTAGAAAGTATTATTAAAAAAATTTTAAATAATAATTTTGATTATCATATATATAAAATAAAAAATGATTATGTGATAAAAAAAGGAGATAAAGTAATGTTTAAAATAGTTTATAAGAGCAGTGGTGTTTATAGTTTAAGATAGTTTCACTTTAAAAATTTTAATAAAATGCTTGCATGAGGAATTGAAATATTGTATATTTGTGCTCTAAGGTAGTGGGGAGTTATTTATGGAAAGCAGTATTTTTATAAAAAGAGATAAGGATGAAATAAATGAAAATTATTCTCTTAATTTAGGTGGTTTAGATGGTTTTTGGCATTTACAAAAAGATAACGGTAGTTATATTTTGACTTGTGAAGATTACATTAAAGTATATTCTAGTATGGATGAAGTTAACAAATATTTTATTAGTTTAGAAGAATTTGTATTCAGTAGTAAATATGTTGGTCTTCAGTTTCAAAGAACAAAGTCTATAAAAGATGCTGATGACGAATTTGATGATAAATATGGTAAATATAATAGATATTCGGTGTATATTGCTTTGCTTGAGAAAGACGGTATAATTTTAGCTTATTATTTAAATGATCTTTTTGGTAATCATGAATACACAGTTATTCCTAAATATTATACTCAAGATGGTAATTATGAATTAGTTGGTAAAGAGCCAATGATTAGTTATAGAAAACTAATATATGATGAAATTATAAAACAAGAAAATGAACCTAAAAATAAAGAATTAATTTTGCAAAAAGATTAGTTCTTTATTTTTTTGGTTTTTGGGGATATTGTTTTTCTTTTAAAATAATAATAATTCTTATTTTAAAAACTAGTTATCCAAGTGTCGGTTGGTAGACAGTATTAATAAATATTATAAAATTTTACAAAAATACGCTTTAATAGCTGTTAATTTAATGGAAAAACAAACGGATATATGATATATTGATATCGAGGTTTGTTATGATTAAAAAAATGTATACAAAGTATAAAGAAATAATTAATTATTTAATATTTGGGGTTTTAACAACCGTTATTAGCTTGGTAGTCTATTACGGTTTAACATTCACGATAATTAATCCGAATAATGCCGTCATGCTACAAGTTGCTAATGTCATTTCTTGGATTGCGGGAGTTCTCTTTGCTTATTTTACTAATCGTAAATATGTCTTTGAATCAAAGAATACCAATAAAGTAAAAGAATTTACATCGTTTGTGGGTGCTAGAATTACAACTTTACTTTTAGATATGGCGATTATGGGAATTGGTGTAACGATTTTACATGGCAATGATAAAATTATGAAATTAATTAGTCAAGTTTTAGTTATTGTTGGTAACTATATATTAAGTAAAGTATTTGTTTTTAGAAAGAAGGAAGAAAAATGAAAGTTTTAGTTACAGGTTGTTGTGGATATATTGGGAGTCATACTTGTGTTGAGCTTCTTAAAGCTGGATATGAAGTTGTAGGTTTGGATAATTTTTCTAATAGTAAAAAAGACGTATTAGATAGAATTTTTATGATTACGAATGAAGAAATTACTTTTTATGAAGGAGATATGCAAAATATCGAGATCTTAAGAAGAATTTTTAGTGAAAATAAGATTACAAGCGTAATTGATTTTGCTGCTTATAAAGCTGTTGGCGAGTCAGTTAGTAAGCCAATCGAATATTATATGAATAATGTTTCTTCAGTTTTAAATTTACTTAAAGCGATGAAAGAATATGATGTTAAAAACTTGGTATTTTCCTCATCAGCAACTGTTTATGGTGATCCTGAGATTGTGCCAATTACTGAAGAATGTAAAACCGGTGGGACGACAAATCCTTATGGTACGAGTAAGTTATTTGTTGAACAAATTCTTAAAGATACTTATAATGCGGATAAGACTAATGATTTTTGTATTTTAAGATATTTTAATCCAATTGGCGCTCATGATAGTGGTCTTTTAGGAGAGAATCCTAATGGAATACCAGCTAATTTAATGCCTTATATTTGCCGAGTTGCTAGTAAAAAGTTAGACCATTTAAGTATTTACGGTAATGATTATGATACTAAAGATGGAACAGGTGTTAGAGATTATATACATGTTATGGATTTAGCAAGAGGTCATGTTCTAGCTTTAAAAAAATTAGAAAAAGAACATAGTGGTCTATATATTTATAATCTAGGTATGGGTAAAGGTGTAAGCGTTTTAGAAATGGTTGAAGCTTTTAAGAAAGTTAACAAAGTTGATGTACCTTATGTTATTGCTCCTAGACGTCCTGGTGATATTGCCGAGTGTTATAGTGATCCAAGTAAGGCTAGAGAAGAATTGGGATTTACTTGTGAAAAAACTTTAGAAGATATGGTAAGTAGTGCTTGGAATTATGAAAGAAAAAATATCTAATAAAATAAAAAATAAAGAAAACAAAAAAGAATAAGAGGAATATTTATGAATAATAAACAAATAGGGTTGGCAGTTGAAGATAGAATACATTTTTTAGGACTTAATCAAAAAAGTTTTGCTGAAAAGTTATTTATGAGTGAAAAAGAATTGAAAGAATATCTAAGAGGTAAGAAAGATTTTTCTTTAGAGTTAATTTCTTTAATTGCTCTTAATTTACAAACCACACCAGAAAATTTGATGTTTTCAAAAGAAAATAAATTGTTATTTAGAAGCTATTTAGAAAATCAAGCTTGTCGTAGAAAACTAAAAAAAGTAGGGGATATTGTTGGTGTTATTGGCGGAATTATTATATGTATTTGTTTATGCATAATGGATGTTACTTTAGCATTTAATAATATTAGTTCTACTTCGTGGTTAGTTATTTTTTCAATAATAATTATTATGTTTTTAATTATTGATATTGTGAATAAAGTTCAAAGCAAATTTTAGATTTTTAAGAAACTAAAAGAAAGAGAGTAGTTTATGAAAAAAAATTTAATATCCATTGTTGTTCCTTGCTATAATGAAGAAGAAGCTATACCTTTATATTACGAGGCAATGGAAAAACAAATGACAAAGATGAATTATGTGGATTTTGAAATTGTACTAGTTAATGACGGTTCAAAAGATAAAAGTTTAGAAATAATGCGTGATTTAGCTAAGAAAGATAAAAGAATTCGTTATGTATCTTTTTCACGCAATTTTGGTAAAGAAGCAGGAATGTATGCAGGTTTAGAAGCTGCGACTGGTGATTTTATTACTACTATGGATGTCGATTTACAAGATCCACCAGCGCTTTTAGAAGAAATGTATAAGGGAATTACTGAGGAAGGATATGATTGTGTCGCCACGAAATCAACTTCACGCAATGGTTATTCGCCTTTAAGAAAGCTATTTACAAAATGGTTTTATGATATTATTGGGCGTATTTCTAAAACTGAAATGGTTGCGGGAGCACGTGATTATCGTTTGATGACAAGACAAATGGTTGATGCTATTTTATCTTTAAAAGAATATAATCGTTATTCGAAGGGCTTATTTTCCTTTGTTGGTTTTGATACAAAATGGATAGAATTTGAAAATCAGGAGCGTAGTGCCGGCACCACTAAGTGGAACTTTTGGAAGTTATTTTCTTATGCCGTTGATGGTATCGTTGGTTTTTCAACTGAACCTTTGTTATTTGCAGCATTTATTGGTCTAATTTTTTGCTTAATTGCTTTCATTATGATCATCGTGATTATTGTCAGGACTATTATTTGGTCGGATCCAGTTGCCGGTTGGCCAAGTTTAGCATGTATAATTTTCTTTGTTGGTGGCATTAACTTGTTTTGTACGGGAATTATTGGCGAATACTTAGCTAAGACTTATCTTGAAACTAAACATCGTCCTATCTATATCGTTAAAGAAACAGAAAAAGACACGAAAGGATAAGTAGTTATGGGAATTATTGTTTGTATTTTACTTGGTCTTTTTATGGCTTTTGAACCAATTACCGATAATGATTATTTTTGGCATGTCGTAGTAGGCAAATGGATAAATAATAATCATATTATCCCTAGTAAAGAATTGTTTTCGTGGGCTAGCGGTAAAGCTTGGGTTGCTCATGAGTGGCTAAATGAAGTTATCATGTATAAAATGGGAAATATGGGTTGTTTATTTTTAATGTTAGCTATTTTCTTAGGTTTATATATTTTAATGGCTAAAATGTTAAAATTAGAATGGAAAAAACTTTTTGATTTTCGCTTATGTTATTTTTTATTAATGACTGTTTTCTTTAAAGTTACAGGACCACGTCCATACATAATAAGCCTTGTTTTCTTAGCTTATTTAGTATATGTTTTATTTAATTATTTAGATGATAAAAAATGGGCTCAAAAATTAATTTATACTTTACCAGTATTACAAATTTTATGGGTTAATTTTCATGGCGGCTCTAGTTCTTTGATATATTTATTTATCATTGGTGTTTTTATGTGTGATATCTTTGTTAAGATATTTAAATTTAAACCAAATCGCTGGAATAATTTTAAATTAGATAAAAAACAAATAAAAACTTTAAGTATTATCTTAGTTTTGACTATTGTTGCATCTTGCTTAAATCCTTTTGGACCAAAGATGTTATTATATCCATTTAGTAATATGCTTGATAATTCTATGACTAGTTATATTTTAGAATGGAATAGTCCAAGTTTTCATAATATGTTAGGATTATATATCTTTATAATTATTGGTTTTCCGTTATTTAATTTAATTTTACAAAAGAAAGATATGAAAATGCATGAGATTGGTTTTCAATTGATGTTTTTCTTTATGGCTTTAAAGAGTCAAAGATTTATAGGAATGTATGGTATTTATTCTTGTTGGAATGTTGGTAAATATTTCTTTGTGACTGAGGATATGTATGATTATTTAAAGAAACCATTTAAAAAGTTAGAAAAACCAATTTACTATTTAGCCTGTTTAGTATTAGTACTTGGTACAGCTTTGGTTGGTTATAAACAAATAAAAGCTTTTAATAATGTTGGCGTTATTGATAATGATGGTTTTTATAGTGATGAAGCAGTAACAAAGATAGTCGAATTAGAACCAAAAAGATTATATAATGATTATTCGCAAGGTGGATATTTGTTATATAAATTAGATAGTTTAAATGCTTTAGATAAAGTTAAAGTATTTAGTTATGGTTTAGGTGATGTCTTTAGTAAAGATTTGTTACCTGATACTGTTAATCTTCAAGATTTACAAACTGATCCAAAAGAAATATTAGATAAATATAATTTTGATTATTTGCTTACAACTAGTAAACATACTCTCCATTATTATTTAGAGGCAAATAATGATTATGAACTTATCTATAGTGATGAAATGTGTTATATCTTTAAAAAAGTAGGAAATATTATATAGGATATAGAAAAAATATAAAATAAGAAAAATTTAAGAAGAAGTAATGATTAAGAAAAATGTTACTTCTTTTTTTATCTTGAAAAATTAGAAGATTAATAGAACTAGTTAGTTAGAAAAAAGATGAGAATAAAAAAATTACGAATTAGTTAAATATGGTTGCTAAAAGAACATGGCTATGTTAGGATAAATTAGTAATTAGGAAGAGTGTTTTTATGGAGAAGTTAAATGTTTATATAAATCAAAAAGCTGAAAATAGAGTTTTAAATAATCATCCCTGGGTTTTTACTAGTGATATTATAAAAACGGATGAAGGTATAAAAAATGGTGATATTGTTGTAGTTAGAAATAATAAGAATAAATTTTTAGGTAGTGCTTTTTATAATGATAATTCTAAGATTGTTTTAAGAATTATAAGTAGGAATGCTAATGATATATTTGATTATGATTTCTTTAAAAGAAGAATAGAGTATGCTCTAAATTATCGTATGAAAGTAATGTCAAATGACTTAAATGCTTTTCGTCTTATTTATGGGGAAGCGGATAATTTGACTGGTTTAACTGTTGATAAATTTAATGATGTATTAGTTTGTCAAATATTATCTTTAGGTATTGAAGTGAGAAAAGACCTTATTTTAAAAGCTTTATATGAAGTTGTAAGTAAGCATTTTGCTGTTCGTGGTATTTATTTAAGATGTGATGTAGCTTTAAGAGAAAAAGAAGGTTTAGATGAATATGTTGGTTGGTATGAAGGAATACCAGTTGAAGATAAAACGACAACCACTGAAATTGTTGAAAATGGTCTTAAGTATGTAGTGGATTTTAAAGAGGGCCAAAAGACTGGCTTTTTCCTAGATCAAAAGTATAATCGTTTAAGTATTAGAAAATTAGCTAAAGATATGACGGTTTTAGATTGTTGTACACATACAGGTTCTTTTGCTATGAATGCTTGTTTAGGCGGAGCAAAAAAAGTAGTAGCGCTAGATATTTCAGAAAAAGCTTTAGAAGATGCTAAGAAAAATTTTACTTTAAATAATTTAGAGATAGATACTGAGTGTGTAGATCTATTTGATTATTTAAGAAAATTAGTGGATAGTAAAAATAAAGAATATAATTTAATTATCCTTGATCCACCAGCTTTTACTAAATCTAAAGACACAATAAAAAGTGCCTTAAAAGGATATCAAGAAATTAATTATTTAGCAATGAAAGCCTTACCACGTGGTGGTTATCTCGCAACAGCATCTTGTTCCCATTATGCTAGTGAAGAAGATTTTACCAGGGCAATATTTAATGCTAGTATTATGGCTGGTGTAACTTTACGAGTTGTAAAAAAAGCTTATGCGGCACCTGATCATCCTGAGGTTATGGGGATACCGGAAACTAAGTATTTAAAATTCTTTATCTTTCAAGTTGTTTAAGAAGTTTAAGCATGATATTATAAAAGCTAATAAAAAGAAGTGGAGAAGTTATGGGAATTGTAGATAATATACGAAAAAAATATGGCGATTATTTATATTACCGTGCAATGTCGATACCAGAGTGGTATATTAAGAGAACCAATATTTTACCTGATATGAATGGTAATAAAAAAGTTACTTTTAATGTCGATATCTTTTATAGTGGTAATTATATAGTAGATATTATTGTAGATAAAGAAGGAAATGTTTTAGCAAGCACCTGTACTTGTGATGACTATAAAAATAATAAAATTTGTCAACATATATTAGCTTGTCTTTTAAAAAAGAGAAACGACTTTTTTACAGAAGAAGAAATATCCTTAAAAAAATCGCAAGATATTTTAAGTAACTTTGTTAGTCAAGATAGTAGTATTAGTAATAAAGCCAAAGAAGAAATAGAACTAGAAATAGAAATTACTGCCACATATGGTAATTACGTAATTAAATTAAAAATTGGACAAAAAACGAAATATTCTATCAAGACTAAAGATAAATTTAAAGAATTTCGAGAAGCTTACTATAATAATATAGATATGGTTTTAGGAAAAAAATTAACTTATAATAAAGAGAATTATTTCTTTAATGAAGAAAATAAAAAAATAATTGAGTTTTTATTTAACTATTCCGAAGTAAGTATTAATAAATATGAAGTTGTCGATGAACCATTAAAGTTAAATAGTAGAGAATTTGGAGAATTATTAAACTTATTAAAAAATAAAAAATTTATATTAGAAGAAGTACCAATAGTGAAAATTGTTAATGATTTTCCTACTAAGTATCATTTAGAATATAAAGATAATAATTATCATTTTTATATTGAAGATTTTGAAAAATTTACTATCGTTGATGCCAATTGTCATTATGTAATTTACAATAATGTGTTATATATTTTAAAACTAGAAGATATGCATATTATTAAGGAATTAGTAAATAATCATATTGAAAAATTAGTCTTTACGAAAGAAAATTTAGAATTATTTAAAAATGGTCTTTTGAAGAAGACTATGAATACTTTAGAAGTAAATGATAATATTAAAGAAATTAAGATAATCAAAGAGAAAAAAATAAATATTTATTTTGATTTAAATGAAGATAGTATAAGTGCAAAAGTAATCTTAAAATACGGGAATGTGGAATTTAATTATTTTGATGAAGTTTCTAATATTGTTAGAGATATAGAGTTTGAAGGTAAAGTAATTAATGATTTAATGCGATATGGTTTCCAAGAAGACAAGGAAAAGTTTGTGATCTTAGATATGGATAGTACTTATAACTTTTTAGATAATGGTTTATCTTACTTTACCGAAAATTATACTATTTTTACTACCGAAAAAATTAAAAAATTAAATATTTTTAAAGATACTAAAGTAAAATCAAACTTTTCGATTGGTAAAGACAATATCTTATCTTATGATTTTTCTATTGATAATGTTGATAATAAAGAAGTAGCTTCTTTGTTAACAGCTATTAAAACAAAGAAAAAATATTATCGTTTAAAGAGTGGAGATGTTATTGCGTTATTTAATAATCAAGAGTTAGAAGATTTTGAGGCTTTAACTAATGATTTGGATATTGATAGTAAAGATTTAAAGAAGAAAAATATTACTATTCCTAAATATAGAGCTTTCTTTATTGAAAGTTTAAAAAATAATCGTTATCAAGAAATAAAAACAAATAGTAAATTTGATGAATTTATTAAAAACTTTAATGCTTATAAAAATGCATCAGTTGCCTTTACAAGTGAAGAAAATACTTTGCTTCGTGATTATCAAAAAGAAGGCGTCAAGTGGTTATATACAATATATAAGTGCGATTTAGGAGGAATTTTAGCTGATGAAATGGGGTTAGGTAAAACTCTTCAAGCCATCATATTCTTAAGAAAATTACTACTTGAAAAACCGGAAGCTAAGGTATTAATTGTATCTCCAACATCGTTAGTTTATAACTGGGAAAAAGAATTTCAAAAGTTTGCACCGGAACTTAAGTATGTGGCGGTAGCAGAAAATAAGAAAAAACGTCAAGAAATAATGCAAAACTTTGATGATTATAATATTTTTATTACTACTTATGGTTTAGTTAGAAATGATAATGATGAATATGAAGCCAAAGATTTTGAAGTATGTATTATTGATGAAGCGCAAGCAATTAAAAATTATCAAGCTGGGATGACAAAAGAAATTAAAAAAATTAAGGCTCGTACTAAGATTGCCTTGACAGGGACGCCACTTGAAAATTCGGTTCTAGAATTGTGGAGTATCTTTGACTTTATTATGCCAGGTTATTTAAATTCAATTGTTAGATTTAGAGAAGCTTATGGAATTAAAGATGTCGATAAAGATTCTTTAAAACGATTAGATAATTTGAATTATCAAATTAGACCTTTTATTTTAAGAAGAAAGAAAAAAGAAGTATCAAAAGAATTACCGGATAAAATTGAACAAATTGAATATTTAGAAATGTCGGATGTTGAAAAAGCGATGTATCAAAGTTTGGTTCAAGATACTAAAGAAGAAATAGATAATGTTATTAGTAGTGAAGGTTTTGCTAAAGCACGTTTTAAAATCGTAACTTTATTAACAAGATTACGAGAACTATGTATATCGCCAGCTCTTTTAGATAAAACTTATACTGATCAATCGGTTAAAATAAAAAGATTATTAGAGATTGTTAAAGAATTAGTTAAAGATAATCATAAAATATTAATATTCAGTTCGTTTAAAGGCGCAGTTGAATTAGTAAAAAAAGAATTTAACAAAGAAAGTATTTCCCATTATGTAATTGATGGGTCAGTATCCGGAAAAGATAGAGTAATGTTAGTTGATGCTTTCAATAAAGACAATACTAGTTGTTTCTTAATAACTTTAAAATCAGGAGGAACTGGACTTAATTTGACAAGTGCTGATATAGTTATTCATTTAGATGTTTGGTGGAATCCTCAAGCTGAAAATCAAGCTACTGATAGAGCCCATCGAATTGGCCAAACGAAAAAAGTTACGGTGTTAAAGTTAATTAATAAAGGTACAGTCGAAGAAAAAATTATAGAATTACAAGAGAAGAAGCGTATTTTAAGTGATAATTTAATCGAAGGTAAAAATACTACGACTTTGGATAGTTTAACTGAAGAAGAATTAACAAATCTTTTAAGTATTGGTTATGAAACAGATAAAGATAGTAATTAAAACAATAATTAATTTTGCTTAAGAAGTTATGATTATGGAACTTAATAGGCAGTAATTGTGACTTTTTTATTACATTTTGAAAACTTTTGCTTGACAAAAAGTAAACTAAGTGTTAGTGTATTACCCGTTAAGACGTGCAAGTGTCTAACGAAGGGGGAAAATAAAATGGAAAATGCTGTAAATACCAAAAATACACTTAGTTATATTAAACCAGGTTTACAAGAGGAATATAAAGATTTGCTTAAAACAATAGAAGGCGACAGTTATTTTGATTATATTATGATAATGGCTGATAAATGTTTGGAAAAGTTAAGTACAGGTTCTCAAGTTAATCTTGTATATGATGAGATTATGAAGGTATTGCCTTTCGCTAAATTTAAAATTGTAGAGACTGTTGAAAAATTTAGTCCAAGAGGTAAAGAATTTAAACAATATGCTGATAGTGTAGCAAAAAATAACGTTATCGAATTTCCAGTATCTAAATCAACTGGGAGAAGATAAAATAAGAAAATAATGGGGTTGTAAAGAGGTTTTAAAAAAGACTTCTTTTTTTAGTTGTTTGAAAAAATAGACAATGTTATAATTGATATTAAGAAGAAATTTAGAAAGAAGAAAAATAATATGTTAGATAAAAAATTGACAAAAAGAATATTAGCTTATGTGATAGATAGTACAATTGTACTTTTACTTACTTTATTAATTACAAATATAAAATATTTAAATCCTACTTATGATGATGCTTTAGAAAAAAGTAATATTTTGGAAAAGTTAAATACGAGTAATATATTAATTCAAAATTACTTGCCAATTTGTTATAAGGATGAAAAAATTGATGAAGAAGAATATAATGAATTAATTAAAGATAATGAATATTTTGGCTATCTAGTAGTCGATGCTTATAGCGACAAAGAAATTACCAAGGAAGAATATGATAGTATTCTCTTAGAAGCAAAAAATATTTATAATGAAAAAGCTCCTGGTATATATAAAGAAGCTTTAAAGGCTAATTGGTATACTTATGTAATTTATTTTGTGGTTTATTTAGCTTATTTTGTAATATTTAATATGATTACAAAAGGTATAACCTTAGGTAAAAAATTAACGGGATTACAAATTGTTGGTGCTGATAATAGTGAAGCAGCTTGGAGCCAATATTTAATTAGAAGTTTACTTGCTTATGGATATTTTATCTATTTAATCGAGATTATAGTTCCTTATGTAACTCCTGATAATTATATAGTTAAAGTAGCGGGAAGTTTATCATTAGTTATGAATACTTTACAAATAATTGTTGCTGTTAGTATCATTTTTAATGAAAGTCATCAAGGCCTTCATGATAGATTAGCTAAAACTAAGGTAATTGATGTAAAAACCAATATTCTTGAAGCTAAAGTAAACGATTTACAATTAACTGATGTTAAAAAAAATGCTAAACTTAAAGAAGAAGAT
>CAKOKF010000002.1 GCA_934090775.1 uncultured Bacilli bacterium | reverse complement strand
CAAGAAAAGAAATATCAACTAGCTTATGATCTTTATATTAGTTTAGCTTGTAAAGAAGAGAAGTACCTTCTTGATGCTTTAAATTGTGCAATGTACTTTGATGAAAAGTTAGCAATTAATATTATCAATCGTCTTATTGCAACAAATATTGACCAGGAAAAATATTTAGATTATTTAGTATATCTTAAGAAAAAATATGGCATTGAGTTTCATCATCAAACTTCTAAGAAAATGCCCTTAGTAGCTGAAGCATTTATGGAATATGATGAAGAAAAAGTAAAAAACAGTGCGAAATATAGTTGCTTATTAAATTTTCATGAAGGTTATAATTGGGATTATGGTTATGGTAGCATTATTAAAAGTAGTTTAGCTAACGCTTGTACTTTAGATAATGTAGAAGTTATACCTGGGGCAATTTATGATACTTATATTATCAATATACCTTATCTAGCTTTAGATTATAAAGACTACCTTGTTGTTAAGACTTACAAAGGTAGCAAAACTCCAATTGAAATAATGGCAATGAGTAAAATTGAATTAGAAGAGTCATCACCGTCATTTATCTTAAGAAATGATGCCAATGTTCGTAAATTATTTAGATAACTGGTAACAAAGAGTAAATTATCGCTATTAGAAAGGAATTAATCAATTATAAATTGATTAGATTAATAATATGTTTAATAAGAATTTAGAATTAGCAGGAAGACTTTATAAAGAAAAAAATATCATATTAGCCAAAGAAGAATTTAAAAAATGGTATATAAATGGAACCTTGAATGAAAAAGTTGAGGCTGCTTACTATCTCGAAAAAATAGCTAGCATTATGAATTCGCCTGTTTATGAAATTTATTCTTATTTTTCTTTTATCTTGGCTTATGGTAGTACAAGTTTTAAAGGAAAAGCTTACGTTGAATTTGGTTATTATTATCGAAATCGTAAAGATAGTAAAAAAATGATGTATTTTTATAATAAAGCCTTAAAATATATCTACCGGGATATTAAATTGTTAACGGAAATAGCTAATTATTATCTGAGTCAAAATGATCCTGTTATGCAAAGTAAAGCTAAACATTATTTTTCTAAAATTCTAAGTCTAAATAAAGAGCAAGCCAATCAAGACAAGTTTATTCGCAATGCAAATATAGCCTATTTCGGCATTGCTAAAGTTCTTACAAAAGAATTAAAATTAGAAGAAGCCAAAGAAATTTTGCAAAAAATAAAAATTCAAAACCAAAGAGACAAAGATGAACTCAACAAATGCTACGGTAATATTGCTCTTTTTGAAAAGAACTATCCAGTGGCATTAAAATTTTTTCAAGAAAATTTAAAAAGTTCTAATTTTAAAATATCCCAAGCAGCACGTGAGAAAGTAGGGATAATATATGCCCTTCTCGGTGACTTTGATAAAGCTATCATTGCTTTAGAACCAGTTGCGAAAGAAAAAACTAAAGGCAATTATGCTAATTTAATTTTAGGAAAAATTTATTATATTCAAAAAGAATATTATAAATCTTACGCAGCCAACCTAAAAGCCAGCAAAGCTTTTGATATTTGCAAGCTTTATGCATTAAGAAGTGCTATGCGCTTTGATGAAAAAGAAGCAATTAAATTAGGCAATGAAATAGTTAATAATAAAGATTTGTTAATTAAATATCGCGCCTACTTATTGTATTTAAGTAAAAATTATAATATTTACTTTTCTAACTTGGATTATTGTAATTTAAATGATCGGGAAGAGCAAATAATTAATCCTAATATAGAAAAGATTTATAATCGTACAATTCGTATTTATAATTTTGATTATGGTAAAGAATTAGATATTAATTCCTTAGTTCAAGAAGACTTAGAAAATGCTATTTTGATGTCAGCACCAAATTATTGTGGAGGCTACTATGATAATTATTTTATTCAATCTAAAAATACTAAATTAGAGAAAATGTATTTTATTATTTCGACATTAAAGGATACAAAACAAATTATTGAAATTAAAATTATTAGTGAAGAACAGCTAAAGGACTTTAATAACACTAGCCTTTTTGAAGCTCAAATGCCCTTAATTAAAAGTTTATTTAAATAAAAAAGTGTCATCATTATATCTTAGTATAATGATGACACTTTTTAAAATTCATTACTTAGTAATAAATAGCCTAATTAACAAGAAATGATAAAGTTTCTTAATTATTTTTAATTTTCTCAGTATTTTTAAAATTCCATTTTACATAATGTTTTAGAAAATCTTCACCCTTAGTATTAATTATTCTTTTAGCTAATAAATCCACTTTGTCACTAGCGCCAAAAACTACAGGTTCTCCAATTTCTAAACTTATTTTCTTCATTTCCTTTAAGAAAATATAGCGACTTATAATAGAGGCACACGCTACAGACAAAACTTGATCCTCAGCCTTAGTCATAAAAGTAACATTACTAATTTTTTCTTTAGCTCCACTAATATGTTCATAAAATTTTTGAGGGTAAACAAACTGATCAATGACAATAGCCTCATAATCAAATTTATCTTTTTTTATTAGCGATACTAAAACTTTATTATGTAATATAGCCTTAATTTTATTCATATTTTTATCTTTCGCTGGTAATTTATTATAAGTATCATTATCTAACACATAGGTTACATATGGTATTCTTTTCGCAATAGCTGGTGCTATTTCTAAAATTTTATCATCAGTTATTTTTTTACTATCTCTAACCCCTAATTCTAATAAAAAATCAATATTTTCTTTAGAAACATACGTAGCACTAACCACAATTGGTCCAAAATAATCGCCAGTTCCCACCTCATCACTACCAATTGTTGCCATATTATGATACTTATTAAAGGTTTTCTTATCTTTTTTATCTAAAGAATTCTTTTTCTCTTTTCCTGTAATATCGATATAGCGTTTGTTTTTTATACGTTCTTGTTCAATCCATAATGATGCCTCGATATCAGCCGATAGACCTTGGAACATAATTTTACCCGATTCATAAAGCGTAATTGTTGTATCATAATTTTTTACCTGAAATACCGCATAAGGTGGTGTTTTCAAAGGCATATATTTTTCGTAATATTTAATAACCATATTTTTAAGGTTATCGCTAAGTTTAAATACAATAGTCATAAGTACCTCACCACTAAAAATTTTAACATATTTGACTTTCTTTTTCAAATTAATTAGTATATACTTAGAGTAGAGGAGTTGATTTATTTATGGTTAGTATAATTGATGCGATAATAATTATCTTACTTTTATTTGGAGCGATTTTTGGTTTTAAAGCTGGAGTTATAAAAAGTGCTGTTTCTTTTTTTGGAACTTTATTAGTAATCTTTTTAGCTTTTCAGTTAAAAAATCCTATTTCGGAATTCTTATATTTACATTTGCCTTTTTTTAACTTTGGAGGCCAATTAGCGGGTGTTACTGCTTTTAATATCTTAATATATGAAGGAATAGCCTTTCTAATTGTCTTTGCTATTTTAGAAATTTTATTAAAAGTTGTTATATTTGCCAGTGGTATTTTAGAAAGTATTTTACGATTGACGATAGTCTTTGGCTTATTTTCTAAAATTTTAGGACTTTTCTTTGGCTTTATTGAATATTATGTTATAATATTTGCTGGTCTTTTCATGTTAAATTGCTTTTCCAATACTACTTTTCTAATTAAAGATTCTAGTTTAGCTACTAATATTTTAAATAATACACCAATTTTGACTGAACAGTTTAAAGAACCAAAAGCTGCGATTGATGAAATATTGGAATTAAGTAATACTTATAAAAATGATAAAGATGGCTATAATGCTAAAACTTTTGAAATATTAATCAAATATAATATTATTTCTGAAAAACAAGCTGAAAAATTAATAAACAAGAAAAAAATTGAAATTCCCAATGTCGATTCGATTTTAAATTCTCAAAAAAAAGAGTAGGGAATTAAAATGAATAAAAGGGGAATAATTAAATAAAGGAGCAAATATCATGATTAAATATTTAGAAAAAAATAATTTTGAAGAAGAAATAAAAAAGGGAAAAATTTTAGTAGATTTTTATGCTGATTGGTGTGGCCCTTGTAAAATGATGGGAACTGTCTTAGAGACAATGGATGCTAACATTTTAAAAGTAAATGTTGATAATTATCCAGAAATTGCCAAACAATTTGGTATTATGTCGATTCCTACTTTAATGATTTTTGAAGATGGTAAAGCCATTGCCAAAAATGTTGGGTTTATGACCAAAGAAGATTTAACTGAGTTTTTAAAATAAAAAAATTGCTACTAATTAGTTTTTTCTAAAAAGTAGCTTTTTTTAATTTCTAAAAATTTAAATACTTTTATAGCCGCATTTTGGCTTATCATAATAATAAGATTTACTTTAATAACTAGCGAAAAAGTCTCCCATAACGACTTTTATAATACTCTAATAATTCTTTTATTTTTAAAAAATTTTCGTGACTAAAATGAGCTTTATAATTATTTAAAATATCTATATTTTGATTTTTTAATAAACTATACCAGTTATTTTTTAAAAAATTCAAAATGAAATTAGCCTCATCATTAGAAAGATTAACGCTATTCTTACTAGCAAAGTTAAAAATATCATTTAAAGATAATTTATTGACGACACCTTCTACTAAATTATACAAAATATCACCCCATAAATAGTATGATTTATGAACTCTTAACTATACTAATAATGGTGATTTTATGCGAAAAAAGATTATTTTATTTTTGTTATTAATATCTATTTTTAGTTTTTTTTCGTATCGCTTTTATGATTTGAGATTTAAAAATAATGCTTACTATTTAGAGGAATATGCTAAAATTAGTACGAAATATGTTTATGATATTAAAGAAGAAAGGGGAAGAATATTAGACTCTAAAGGACGTATCTTAATTGATAACAAAAAAAATAATGTTATAACATTTAGACTTATTAATAATCCTACAACTGATTATTTAATTAATTTAGCAAGCAAACTAATAAATATTTTAGGTTTAACTGATGAAGCAACTAAAGAAGAATTAAAAAAATTTTATCTTTTGACGGAAAGTACTGATTATTTATTAACTAAAGAAGATAGAGAAAAAATAAAATATCGTAGCCTTAACAGCGATGATATTTATAATCTTAAATTAAATCGATTAGATAAAGAAATTAATAAATACTCTTTAAAAGAACGAATAGCTATTCATACGTATTATTTAATGACTAATGGTTATTATTATGATACTAAAAAAATACTTAATAATGCTAGTGATAACCTATGTATGCAAATTTTAGAATATAATATAACTGGTTTAACCTGTGATTATACTTATACTAGGGTTAATTTATATAATGTGATTCCAACAATTATAGGAAGTATTGGGCAAATTCAAAAAGAAAATTATAATTATTATAAAGAAAAAGGCTATTTAAATGATACTTTAGTAGGAATATCAGGTTTAGAATCATATTATGAAGAAACTCTACATGGTACTAGAAATAAATATGTTTTAAAAGATGATAATTCTCTAGAACTTGTTGAGAGTGGCAAAAAAGGAGAAGATATTGTTTTAAACCTTGATTTAGATATTCAAGAAAAATTAGTAGCAATTCAAAAAGAAAACATGTTAAAGGTTAAAAAAATGAAAAATACTGATTATTTTGACACTAATTATAGTATTATTAGTAATCCTAAAACAGGAGGTATTATTGCTATTAGTGGTTTAAAACTTAATAATGACATTTTTAGTGATGTTACTAGTAATATTATGCTAACTAGTTATACTGTCGGTTCCGTTATCAAAGGTGCTTCTAATACAGTTGGCTATTTAAATAATGTTATTGAAAAAGGGAAAAAAATAAAGGATGGTTGTGTAAAAATTCATTACGTTCCTCAAAAATGTTCTTTTAAAGATTTAGGCTATTTAGATGATATCACTGCCTTAAAACAATCTAGTAACTATTATCAATTTATGACAGCGATTAAACTTAGTGGTAACACATACAAATATAATATGGATTTACCCGTAACCATCAAAGATTTTAATAAATACCGTGATGTTTTTGCATCCTTTGGCCTTGGTAGCAGTACAGGCATTGATTTTCCTAAAGAAAATATTGGCATTAAGGGAAAAACTATTTCTAGTGACCTTTACCTTAATTTAGCTATTGGTCAATATGACACTTATACGCCTTTACAAATTTTAAATTATATTAATACCATTGCTAGTTTTGGCATTCGCTATCGTATGTCGTTTGTAAAAAAAGATGCCGAGATTTTAAATACTGTTCCTTTAGATAAAGATAGTTTTGAACGTATTAAAGAGGGTTTTTATCAAGTAGTAAATGGTGGTACGGCCAATAATTATGTTGATCGAAAATATATGGCAGCTGGTAAAACTGGTACCGCCCAAAGCTACTATAGTAAGGATATAACAACGATCAATACAACTTTTGCTGTCTTTATGCCTAAGGATGATCCTCTATATTCCATGGTCATCATGAACCCTAATATATCTATTGAAAATGCCAAAATTAAATACAATGCGCCTCTACATCGCTTAATTAGTAAAGAAATAACCAATTATTTGTTTGCAAATACTTAAAAGTATGATAAAATACTTAAGAGTGAAGCAAAGGAGGGATACTTATGGCTAAAAATGAAAATAGAAATTATGTTACTTTAGCGTGCCAAGAATGTAAGCACGAAAATTATACTACAAGTAAAAATAAGAAAAATACTCCAGAAAAGTTAGAAACTAAGAAATTTTGTAGTAATTGTGGTAGAAAAACAACACATAAAGAAAAGAAATAATAAAGAAAGGCATATATTATGAACATCAATATTAATGATATTAAAAATGGTATGACAATTATTATGGATGGCAAACTATGTCAAATAGTTGAATTCCAACATGTAAAACCAGGTAAAGGTGCTGCTTTCGTTAAGATGAAATTAAGAAATCTTAAGACTGGTTCTATCGTTGAAGATACTTATAATACTAATATTAAAGTTGAAAAAGCTCATATCGATAGAAAACCAATGCAATACCTATACAGTACTGGTGATAATTATGTATTTATGGATACTGCAAGTTATGAACAAATTGAAGTACCTGCTTCTAAACTAGAAGAAGAAAAGAAATATTTAAAAGAAAATTTAGAAATTGTAATTAATTTCTATGAAGGCGAAATCATCGGTATCGACTTACCAGAAAAGATTGAATTTGAAGTTGTAGAAACAACTGAAGCTACTAAGGGTAATACTACAAATAATGCCCTAAAAGATGCCACAATTGAAACTGGTTATGTTGTTAAAGTGCCAATGTTTATTAGCCAAGGAGAACATATAATTATCTCTACTAAAGACGGTAAATATTCATCAAGAGCCTAATTAATAGGTTCTTTTTTTATGTTGTAAATCAAAAGTAATGTCCAAAAGAGCAATAGCTACTTATAACAGTATTTTAATAAAGAAAAAATTTCTTGTAAAAATAATGTCTAAGCCTAATTTTTTAGGCTCTTTTATTTACAAAAAATTTAATTTATAGTAATATTATTTTAGAAAAAGTGCTTTCTAAGGTGGGATATTATGGAACATTATAGTGTGTTATTGCAAGAAGCAATCGATAATTTAAATATTAAAGAAGATGGCATCTATGTTGATGCCACATTAGGACTTGGTGGTCATTCAAGTAAAATTTTAGAGAAATTAACAACTGGTCATCTATATGCCTTTGATGAAGATAAAATGGCTATTAGCTATGCTGATAATAGACTTTCTAAAATAAATCACAACTATACTTTAATTAAAAGTAACTTTGTTAATTTAAAAAATGAACTTGCTAAATTAGGTGTTAATGAAATTGATGGCATCGTCTTCGATTTAGGAGTTTCTTCTCCTCAAATAGATACCGCTAGTCGCGGATTTAGCTTTAGTAAAGATGGTGATCTTGATATGCGCATGGATACCGATAGTACTCTAACGGCCGCTAAGGTTGTTAATGAATATTCTAAAGAAGAGTTAATTAGTATTTTCTTTAACTATGGTGAGGAAAAGCAAAGCCGTTTAATAGCTAGCAAAATAGTATCTTCAAGACCAATAAAAACCACTTTAGAGTTAGTCAAAGTTATAGAGTCGGCCGTCGGTGCTAACTATTTTTATAAAAATCATCCTGAACGCAAGATTTTCCAAGCTATTCGCATTGAAGTAAATAAAGAATTAACCGTTTTAACAAATGTCTTACCCGATGTAACGAAAATTTTAAAACCGGGTGGCCGTATGAGTATAATAACCTTTCATTCGTTAGAAGATCGAATTGTCAAAAAATATATGAAAGAACAAAGTGAAGTAAATGAACTAGTTAAAGGTTTACCAAGTATACCTGATGCTTATAAACCTAAATTAAAATTAATTACTAAGAAACCTATTTTACCAAGTGCCAAAGAATTAAAGGAAAATTCTCGTAGTAAAAGTGCTAAATTACGCGTTGCTGAAAAATTATAATTAAAATATAAAGAAGGAAGATCAAAATGAATAATAAAAAGAATATAAAGAGGGATAAGCATTTATTTATTTTAATAGTCTTAATACTTATTTTTTCACCACTTTTTCAAGTTGTAACAAGAGCAAAATTAAGTGAAATAAATATTGAAGTAGAAAAATTAAAAAATAGTATCGAAAAGCAAGAAAAACTAAATGAGTCCATTAATATGCAAATAAACGAGTTAGCATCTCTAGATAAAATAAGAGAAATTGCTGATAAAAATGGTTTATCTTATAAAAATAATAATATCACCAGTGTTGATGGCGTGACTAAGTAAGGAGCCATTATGCAAGTTAAAAAAATAAAAAATATTCATTTTAGTAAATTAATCACTTTTTTAATAGCACTTGCTTTTATAGGAGCAATAGGCAAATTAATATATCTTTCTCTAGCTAAAAACATTGATGGTATTGATTTAAAAGAATATGCTGAAAAACGCAATACTACTAAAAAAACCTTATATGCTCATCGTGGCACCATCTATGATAATGCTGGTAACTATTTAGCGGCCACCGTAAATTCTTATACTTTGATTGCTTATCTTAGTGAATCAAGGACAACTAATCCAAATAATCCTCAGCATGTAGTTGATAAAGAAGCAACTGCTAAACAATTAAGTGAGGTTTTTCAAAAAAATGGCTATTCGGATATGACTTATAATTATATTCTTGAACGGTTAAATATTTCTAATAAATACCAGGTTGAATTTGCTTATGCCAAAGATATAACTGAAACTTTAAAATTAGAAATAGAAAAATTAAACTTACCAGGTCTTGATTTTGTAACTAGTTCTAAAAGATATTATCAAATGGGCGATTTTGCCTCATATATAGTTGGGTACTCTAAAAAAGATGATTCCGGGGATATAAGTGGTGAAATGGGAGTTGAAAAATATTTTAATAATGAACTAAAAGGAGAAAATGGGTTTAGCGAATATCAAACTGATAATTATGGTTACAAGCTACCTTATGCCGAAGAAAATGTAAAACAAGCAAAGTCTGGTGATGACATTTATTTAACTATTGATAATAATATTCAATTATTTGTCGAGCAAGAAATAAATACCTTAGCTAAAGAGAACAAATTTAGTTGGCTTACTTTAACCGTCGCTGATGCCAAGACAGGAGCTATTTTAGCCAGTAGTGCTTCTCCATCCTTTGATGCCAATAAATTAAATATGTCAAGTTATTTAAATCCTTTAGTTTCTTATACTTATGAACCAGGTTCTACCATGAAAATATTTTCTTTCATGAGTGCTATCGATAATGACTTATATAATGGTGATGAAACCTATATGTCGGGAACTATTAAAGTAAGTGATGCTACTATTAAAGACTTTAATAATGTTGGTTGGGGACGCATTTCCTTTGATGAAGGCTTTAATTATTCATCTAATGTTGCGGCGACGATTTTAAGTCAAAGATTAGGTAAAGAAAAATTATTGGAAAGCTATGAAAAGTTTGGTTTTGGCAAGAAAACAGGAATTACTTTACCTGATGAAGTAAATGGTTCTATTAATTTTAATTACGCCACTGAAATAGCCACTGCCGCTTTTGGCCAAGGCATAACTACAACCCCAATCCAAAATATTCAAGCACTGACAACTTTAGCTAATGATGGTATCATGTTAAAACCATATATTATTTCTAAAATTGTTGATAGTAATACTAAAGAAGTAAAATACGAAGGAAAAAGAGAAGAAGTAGGTCAAATAGTAAAGAAAAGTACAACTGACAAAATGAAAGAAATGATGCATAATGTTGTTACTTCCGGTAAAACCGATGCTCGTCTTTTTAGATCGGAATTAGTTAATATTATGGGAAAATCGGGAACAGCTCAAATTCCTAATCCTAACGGTCGTGGTTATTTATCAGGCACATATGATTATATTAGATCATTTGCCATGCTGTTTCCTTATGAAGATCCCCAATATATCATTTATTTTTCCGTTAAACAATTTGAAGGTACTTATAAAAACGCTGCTAATGCTGTTGTCAATATTGTTAATGAAATAGTCAAATATAAAAACTTAGAACAAAAATTGGAAAATACCGTATCAAATAACGTTATTGGTTTAGATAATTTTGTTAATACTGATGTCATAAGTACGGAAGAAAAATTAAAATCTCTTGGCCTTAATCCTATTATTTTAGGAAATGGATCTACAGTAACAAATCAGTATCCAACTAAAGATATTAAAGTTATTGTCGGGGCAAAAGTATTTATCAAAACTAATAGCGAATATTCTTTGCCTAATGTCATTGGTTATACTAAAAATGAAATAATTGCGTTATGTAATATGTTAAATATCGAATATGAATTAATAGGAACAGGAAAGGTTGTTAGTAGTAGTGTGCCTATTGGTTCCCAAATAACCAGTACGAAGATTACTTTTAATTTAGAATAAATAATTTATAATAATTTTAAAAAAATTATTTGTCATATGACCAATAAAATAAAAATAATAGTAAAAAGCCCTAAAAAAATGATTGGATTTTAGGACTTTTTATGTTAATATATATTTTACGTTGTAGGGGGAATTATTATGACAAACAAAGAAATATTTCAACAAGTTTATCAATTAGTATTAGAAAAAAAATCAAAAAATGAAATAGCATATTTTATATATAATGCATCTAAGAAAGCAAATAAAGATTTTTTAAATGTAACTGATGCTTTATTAAATAATAGAAAAATTGATTCTTATAAACTAAATATAGATTATAAGTTATTAGGGCAAATGCAAAATATAGTTTATCAAATTCGTAAAGATTACCGTAAAGGTATTTTAGAATTTTCTAAAGAATCCATCGAAGAATCTTCTAAAATTAAGGAAAACAATATTCAAGATACACAACATCAAGCTTTATTAGATATTAATAAATTATCTTTAGAAAAGCAAGATAAATATTTTTACTTTCAACTTTTGTTGCAAGCGTTAAATATGAAAATGCCAATTGATATGGGGTTAGTCATCACAGCTAGAAAAGAAAATGCAGCTGTAAATGATATTTCCAAGAAAGGTACAGAATATCTTTTGAAATTTGCTAGCCGCCGAGAAAGAAATTTGTTTCTAACAAAATCAAAAAGTTACCAAGCCATGGCAAGTAGCCATTCTTTAGATTATCAAGTTAATGCTATAATTTATCAAATTTTTCAAATTTTAAATAATAGTAAAACTTCAAAAGAGCAAGCGATTAAAGACTTGTTAGAAGATGCCAATATAAATGTTTTGAATAGGTTGAGTAGAAGAATCGACACTGTTTTTATCTCTAAACAGTTAGAAATTAGCAAATTTCTCGGTAATGAAAAAGCGACCGCTGATAAATTAATAATTGATGCTGCACTTAGCAAATTAATAAAGTCAAAAAATGTAAAATCTACAGTTAATTTGCAGCAAAATCCTGTTACGTGTAATCAAGCAATTAATATTATTGAAGCCTTTTTAAAATTTAATGGTTCAATTAAAGATTTTGCCAAACTAGATATTTATCCATATAAAAACCATTCACCAAAAATGGTAAATGATAAACTTTTAAATTTATGTCTTCAATATACGCCAAATTTAATAAATGATGTAAAAAAACATTTACAGGAACTTGAAGAATATGAGCTATCATATGTAAGCAACCTTTTAGATATTGTTATTTATTATAGGAGAAATGGTTATCCCACAGCTGATGGTAAAACTCGTCCTTTCGATATTTTAGATTATTATGCTTTTACAAATTTACCATTAGAACAATTAAGGAGTTATGCTATTAAGAATAATTTATTATGTCCGGAAGATGCAAAATATTTATCAAGTTTTTCTGGCCATAACGTTATGGGAAATATTTTTCAAAATTATGAATTATCTTTAGAAACATTAAAAGATGAATACAATGTTTCTGGCTGTTTCAGTGATACTGATCGTGAATTAACATTAAAAGAAAAATTAGGAATTTATGAATTTTTAAATTATTATAAACTTCCAATAACTCCTTATACTATTAATACTGCAATTAGAAGATATGCTAATGGTACGTTATTTATTGCTAGATTTGATGATGATAATGAAAATTTGTCATTTAATACTGATAATCCATTAAAAAAAGAATTAGTTAGATAAAGGCTAATTTTTTTCAAATTTTAAATAATGTTTTACTAGTCTAACATTATTTGATATAATTTTTAAGCGAGGTAATATAATGAAAATAAAATACGAATTACTAAAAGAAGATAAAGAAACAAGAGCAAGGCTTGGCCTTATTCATACAAACTATGGAACTTTCGAAACCCCGATGTTTATGCCAGTTGGGACCCAAGCTACAGTTAAAACCTTATCACCTGAAGAGTTAAAAGCCAATCATGCAGGAATAATTTTGGCCAACACATATCATTTATGGTTACGACCAGGTGAGGACATCGTTGCCAAAGCTGGTGGCTTACATAAATTTATGAATTGGAATGGTCCAATATTAACTGATTCCGGTGGATTTCAAGTATTTTCCTTAGCTAAAAGAAAAGATATCACGGAAGATGGAGTTAAATTTAAAAATCAATATAATGGTGATGCTTTATTTTTGACACCGGAAAAATCAATTCAAATTCAAAATAAATTGGATAGTGATATCGCAATGAGTTTTGATGAATGTATTGGCTATCCAGCAACATATGATTACTGCAAAAAATCAGTAGAAAGAACATTAAGATGGGCTAAAAGAGGAAAAGATGTTTTTGATAATGCCAATCAAAGCTTATTTGGAATAGTTCAAGGTGGCGAATATGAAGATTTGCGTCGTCATTGTGTAGAAGAATTAGTTAAATTAGATTTTGATGGTTATTCTATTGGTGGTACCAGTGTCGGTGAAGATAAGCCAACTCAGTATAAAATGGTCCGTTATGCCACTAAATACTTACCTAAAGATAAAGTGAGATATTTAATGGGGGTAGGGGATCCAATAGATATTGTGGAAAACGTTTGTAACGGGGTTGATATTTTTGATTGTGTATCTCCAACTAGACTAGCTAGACATTGCCATGCTTTAACAAGATATGGTAAAATTAATATAAAAAATGCTAAATATAAAGAAGATTTTACTCCAATTGAAAAAGGTTGCACTTGTTATGCGTGTACAAATTATACCAAAGCTTATATCAAACATTTAATAAATTGTGAAGAAACTTTTGGGGCTCGTTTACTTTCTATTCACAATATTCATTATTTAATTAATTTAACTGAAGAATTAAGAAGCGCGATAAAAGAAGATCGACTTCTAGCATATAGAGAGGAATTTATTAAAAATTACTATGGAAACAGTAAGTAGAATAGTATCAGTAATTCTAATTTTAGCTATGGCTAGTTTAATTGGTTTCAAAAGTTATACAGCCATAAAAGAAGAAAGAGATAATAAACTATGGCTTGTTTTGAAGAAAAAAGTAGTTGAAAAAGCTCATGATTGTTACTTAGATAAGAAATGTACTAATAAGACAGTTACCATCGATTACTTAATTCAAAATGAGTATTTAACGACTATTATAAATCCTGTCACTAAAGAAGTAATAAGTTCTACTTCCTATGTAAATTTAGAAAATAACGAATTTATTATTTTAAACTAGATTTATCTTTAGTATTAATTCCAATTGAACTAGCAATTATAGAAATTAATAGTAATACTCCATAATATACTAATTTACTTAATGACAAACCATCTTTAGCTATTAGACTAATAATAAAGAAAACTATTACAAGCAATCCACCTAGTTTTAAACCAGCAAGATATCCTTTACTAAGAGTCTTTTTACCATTAAAAAAGTTAATAATAAAAAAAGCAATACTAGTAAAAATAAATAAAATTAGACAATTAATATTATAAGACATATTTGTGTATAAATATAAAATAGAGCTTAAAAAACTAAGAATTATTAAATAGCCAATAAATAATAAAATATATTTAAAATAGAAAGAAATTTTTCCCATAAAATCACCTAATAAAATATATGTTTAAAATTATTAAAAATTACTCATAATATAAATGGTGATATAAAATGGACTTAGTAATTATTACTTTGAAAACAATTTTTTTCTATTTTTTTATTTTAATTTCTTATCGTATTATGGGAAAAAGAGAGATTGGACAACTTGGAACAACCGATCTTATAGTATCAATTTTAATTGCTGAATTAGTAGCCATTTCTATTGAAAATTTTAACGATACCATTTTAAATACAGTTATTCCCATTACTGTTCTAGTAATATTGGAAGTTATTTTAGCTTATTTATCAATTAAATCCAAAAAAGTTCGTTATTTTCTTGACGGCAAACCATCTTTAATTATCAGTAATGGTAAAATTAATTATAAAGAAATGGTTAAATCACGCTATTCAATTGATGATTTATTATTTCAACTACGTCAAAATAGTATTAAAAGTATTGAAGAAATTGAATACGCCTTTTTAGAGCCAAATGGTAAACTGTCCATTTTTCCTTATAATCTTTTAAAATTAAAATCTTCTTATCCAATGGCTTTGATAATAGATGGCGCTATCCAAAATGATACATTAATTAATATAAATAAAAGTAAGGACTGGTTGCTTAAAGAATTACAACAAAGTAATTTAGGCTTATCAGAAATTTTTTATGCTTTTTATAAAAAACATAAAGTTTATATTATCAAAAACACTGATGTTAATCGTTAAAATATTTTTATATAAAAATTATTAGCTTTTTTAAATTATAATTATTTTTTTCAAAAATCACAAGTACGATAATTAAAAGACAAAACATTACATTATAAATTACTGTGATTTATTTATAATTTCATCACGAATTTCTTTTTTTAACTTTTAGATATAACATGGACTTTGATTACTAAATTTGATACAATATGTTTCGTGATGTACGTATGAAAAGAAATGAAGTAAAATATGAAGAATTAAGTCCAATGATGCAGCAATATTTGGATATAAAAAATAAACATTTAGAAGAATTATTATTTTATCGTATTGGCGATTTTTATGAATTGTTTTTCGAGGACGGGGAAACCGCTGCTAGAGAATTAGAGCTTACGTTGACAGGAAAAAATGCTGGCTTGAGTGAACGTATCCCTATGTGCGGCGTGCCTTTTCATTCAGTTAAACCATATATTGAAAAATTAATTGATAAAGGATATAAAGTTGCAATATGCGAACAATTAGAAGATCCTAAAACCACAAAAGGCATGGTTAAAAGAGGCGTTATTCAAGTAATTAGTAAAGGTACTTTAACTGATTACGAAATGATGCATCCTAAAGATAATAACTATATAGCTAGCATTTTAGATTATGGCAATGTGTATATTTTGACATACGCTGATATATCTACGGGAGAATGCATGGTAAGTCAGGTTAAACGTGACAATGATTCTTTATTAAGTGAAATAATTAACCTTGGTATTAAAGAAGTAATCTTAATTGATAATAGTAACTTAGCTCTTATTCAAATTTTAAAAAACAATTACGGGATAGAAATTTCCTATAGCAATAACTATTTGCAAGAAGATTATCCCTATTTATATAAAGATTTAGACGATAAATTTGTTACAGGACTTAAACATCTCTTTTATTATCTCGTTGTAACTAATATGAAAGATATATCTAATATCCGAGAGATAACAATTATTAATAAAGATAAATATCTTAATATGGATATTCATACCGTTCGTAATTTAGAACTATTTGAAACCATCCGTTTAAAAGAAAGAACTTACAGTTTATTGTGGCTTTTAGATAAGTGTAGAACAGCCATGGGTTCCCGTAAATTAAAAAGTTGGCTACTTCACCCTCTAAAAGATATTGAAGAATTAAATAAACGCTATGATGCTATTGAAAAAATTAATACTGAATTCATAATTAAAGATGAATTAAGAGAATATTTATATCAAGTATATGACTTGCAAAGACTTTGTGGCAAATTGATTTCTGGCAATCTCAATGCTCGTGATTTATTGCAAATTAAAAAAAGTCTAGCTATGTTACCAAATATTATTGATGATGTCAAAAAATTAGGTTTTAATTATGAATTAGATCCTAATACGGAAGTATATAATCTTTTGGAACAAGCAGTTTATGAAAATCCTCCAGTTACTATTCGAGAAGGATCCTTAATTAAAACCGGTTATAATAAGGAATTAGATGAATTACGTAGTATAAGAAGCGGAGGCAAGGAATTTATTGCATCATTTGAGGAAACTTTGAAAGAGGAAACAGGCATTAAAAATTTAAAAGTCGGATACAATAAAATATTCGGGTATTATATTGAAGTATCAAAAGGACAAAGTAAAATGGTGATGGAAGATTTCGGCTGGGAAAGAAGACAAACTCTAACCAATTGTGAACGCTTTATTTCTCCGGCTTTAAAAGAGAAAGAAGCTTTGATACTAAATGCTGAAGAACGAATTATTGATTTAGAATATAATTTGTTTAATGAATTAAAAGAAAAGATTAAAACACACATATTTAGTTTAAAAAAAGATGCTGAAATATTAAGTGAAATTGATTGCCTCATTTCGCTTGCTGTTTGTGCTGAAGAATATAATTTAGTTAGACCCAACCTTACAACAACTAATGAGATAAAAATAAAAGATGGTCGCCACCCAGTAGTAGAGGCTGTTAGTAATGGATTATATGTTCCTAATGATTGTATGATGCCGGAAAATGTAAATACTCTTTTGATTACGGGCCCTAACATGAGTGGTAAATCTACTTTTATGCGACAATTAGCTATTATTATAATAATGGCTCAGACTGGCTCATTTGTTCCTGCTAAAAAAGCTACTTTACCTATTATAGATAAAATTTTCACAAGAATAGGTGCTTCCGATGATTTAGTTAGCGGAGAGTCTACTTTTATGGTTGAAATGAAGGAGGCCTGTAATGCTATTACCAATGCTACACCTAATTCTCTTATACTATTTGATGAGTTAGGACGAGGGACAGCTACTTATGATGGTATGAGTTTAGCCCAAGCTATTTTAGAATACATTAGCAAAAATATAAAGTGTAAAACCTTATTTTCAACTCATTACCATGAGCTTACCTCATTAGCCAATGAAATTAAAACAATAAAAAATGTTCATGTTGAAGCGCATGAAGAAAATGGTACTGTAACATTTTTACATAAAGTAAGTAACGGTCCAATTGATAAATCATATGGTATTCATGTTGCTCGTCTTGCTAAAATGCCTGAAGAATTGTTAAAAAGAGCAACCGCAATTTTAAAAGAATATGAAGATTCAGAAAAACCTAATAATATTAAACAAGTAAGTCTATTTGATCTCGATGATGAAGAATCAAAAACTATTAAGGTTAAAGAAGAGGAAATAGCTTATCAGCCCCAACCTCAAAATAAAAAATTGCTTACGGAAATTAATAATTTAAATTTAGATAATTTAAGACCAATAGATGCCTTAACTGAGTTATATAAATTAAAAGAATTAGTTAATAAATAATTAAAAAATTGTTAGATAATATGTTATATTAGAAAAAGAAAGGAATTAATCAATAAAGATTAATATATAAGTATGAAATCAAGAAGTGAATTAAGAGAAAAAATAATGATTATATTATATCAAATAGATATAAATAGAAGCCAACATATAGACTATAACGTAGAGGAAGTTATTAATGCTAATTTGGATATTGATAATGAATTCGTCCGTGATATCGTTTATGGCGTTATTACATATGAAAATGAAATTATTGAAATAGCAAATAAATATATGAAAAATTGGGACATTAGTCGTATTGATAAAACTGGTGCTGCTATTTTAAAAATGGCTATCTACGAGTTAAAATATACTGATACTCCACATATAGTTGTAATTAACGAAGCAGTAGAACTTGCTAAAAAATATTCTGATGATTCCGTTCGTAAAATTATTAACGCTGTACTAGATAAAATGATTAAAGAGTGACGATATGGATATTAAATATATAACAATTTCCGATTTAAATCGTTATATAAAGGCCAAGTTTGATATTGATTCTAATCTCAATAATGTTTATTTGAAAGGGGAAATCTCTAATTTTAAACATCATACTCGTGGTCATTTCTATTTTACTTTAAAAGATGAAAATTCAAGAATATCAGCAGTAATGTTCAATTTTAATGCTTCTAAAGTAAATTTTACTCCAGAAGATGGAATGAAAGTTTTAGTAAGTGGTCGTATAAGTGTTTATGAAGCAACTGGCGCATATCAAATTTATGTTAATACTATGGAAATGGATGGAGTAGGTAATCTTTATTTAGAATTTGAAAAACTAAAGCAAAAATTAGCTAATGAAGGCTTGTTTGATACAAAATATAAAAAGCCAATTCCTAAATATCCTAAAACAATTGGTATCATAACAGCTCCCACAGGTGCTGCAATTAGAGATATCTTAAGTACTATAAAAAGAAGATATCCAATTGCAAAAACCATTCTTTTTCCGGCTTTGGTGCAAGGCGATGGAGCCAAAGAATCAGTAGCGAAACAATTGAATAAAGCCCAAGAATATGATTTAGATGTCATCATTTGTGGCCGTGGTGGTGGATCAATAGAGGATCTATGGTGCTTTAATGAAGAAGTAGTGGCAAGAGCTATTTTTGCATCAAAAATTCCAATCATTAGTGCTGTTGGCCATGAAATAGACTTTACGATTGCTGATTTCGTAGCAGATTTAAGAGCTCCAACACCAACTGGAGCTGCCGAAATGGCTGTACCAAATATTAGCGATTTAAATAATTTATTTAATCAATTGAAAATTAGAGCAACCAAAGCTATCGAAAATAGATGTGATTTTTATAATAGTAAACTGTTATCTTTAACTAGCAAGCAAATTTTAAAAAATCCGTTAAGTATATATGAAATAAAAGAACAACATCTAGATAATTTATTAGACCGTTTGCAATTATACATAGCAAATAAAATAAAAGAAGATAATTTAAAATATCGTAAAATAATAGACAATAAATTATTAAAGGAACCAATAAAAATATTAGAACGTAAAGAATATCAGTTTAATCTTTTATTAAAAACAGTTACCGTATTAAATCCAATGAAACTTTTGGATAGTGGATATAGTATAGTCAAAAATCAAAATGAAGTAATTACTAGTGTTAAATTAGTTGATATAAATGATAACATTAATATTGCCTTAAAAGATGGGACACTAGAAGCGAAAGTAGTAAGTAAGGAGATAAAAAATGGCAAAAAATGAAAAAACTTTTGAAGAAAATCTATTAGAATTAGAAAATATAGTCAAAGAATTAGAAGCTGGCAATGTTGATTTAGATAAAGCCATCTCTAAATATAGTGAAGCTATGCAATTAGCTAAAATTTGTGGTGATAAATTAAATAATGCCAAAGAAAGCATTAATAAAATTTTAACAGAAAACAATACCCTAGAAGATTTTAGTATTGATGAAAATAAAAACTAGAAATAAGTTGTAGTAAAAAATAAACTACATCTTTTTTAAACCCTTGCCATATATTTCCACCATAAAAAAATCAGCATAACTTATACTATTAATGGTGAAGTGTATGAAAAAATTATTAAAAAAATTAAATATTTTCTTCTTATTATGGCTATTACCTTTTACGGTATTTGCCTATTCCAGCGAAGTAATCTTAGGTGGTCAAAATGTTGGTATTTCTATAAATAGTAAAGGTGTTCTAATAGTAGGATTTTATAAAGTTAATAATATTTATAATGGTAGTCACCTTTTAGTTGGAGATTATATCATCAAAGTTAATAATGAAGCAGTAGATAATATTAAAGATTTAGTAAATAAAATTGAGAAATATGCTGCCAACGACGAAGTGGAAATAACCTATTTGCGCGACGATAATGAATATACAACTAAAATAAAATTAGAAAAAAATAATAACTCTTATAAAACAGGCATTTATGTCAAAGATAATTTACTAGGAAATGGTACTTTAACCTATATTGATCCGGAAACTAAAATATATGGAGCATTAGGTCATTATATAATTGATAGTAATACTAATGAAGCTATCAAAATTAAGGATGGTTCCATTTTTAAAAGTATAATTACCAATATTACCAAGAGTACTAATGGTAATCCTGGTAGTATTAATACCAAATTTTATCGTCAAAATGTTTATGGAGATATAAGTAAAAATACATTAGCTGGTATCTTTGGTATTTATAATAATATTCCTAATAATGGTAAACTAATAAAAGTTGCTTCTCCAAACGAGATAAAACTTGGCAAAGCTACTATTTATACTTCCTTGATGCAAGATGTGATTAAAGAATATACAATTAACATTTTAAAAGTTGATAAAAATAGTTTAACTAAAAATATTTATTTTGAAATAATTGATGAAAATTTAATTAATGCCGCCGGTGGTGTTGTTCAAGGTATGAGTGGTTCTCCAATTGTTCAAAATGATAAATTAATTGGTGCTGTAACCCACGTAACCATAGACAATGTTAAAACTGGATATGGTATAAGTATCATAAATATGCTAGAAGAAGGCGAAAAAAGTAGTAATTAGCATCACTTTATTATATACTTATTATGGTGATAATAAAATATGAAAAAGATAACGATTTTTGGTGGTGGCTCAGGTTTATCCCAAATTTTAAAAGGATTAAAACTTTTCCCTGTAGAAATAACGGCAGTTGTATCAGTAGCTGACAATGGTGCTTCAACAGGGCGTCTAAGAAAGGATCTTAATATTCCTGCCGTAGGCGATATTTCTAAAGTCATGCTAGCCATGTCTAATGTTGACGAAGACACCTTAAAACTTTTAAATTATCGTTTTACAAAATCAAAAACTTTAGGAAATCACTCCATAAAGAATCTTTTACTGAGTGCATTATTAGATATAAAAGGCAATTTTAATGATGGTATCCCTGTTTTAATGAGATTATTGGATATAAAAGGTAACATTTTACCTTTAACTGAAGATAATACTGATTTAGTTGGTATTACTGAAGATAATAAAAAGGTTATTGGTGAAGAACAAATTACAAAATGTGCTAATAACATTAAAAAAGTTGAGTATAGTAAAAAAATAAAAATTAATCCTAAAGTAATTGAAGCGGTCAATAATGCTGATTTAATAATTTTTTCTTCCGGTTCTTTATTAACTAGTATAACACCACATTTAATTAACAAAACACTGGTTAAGACTATAAAGACTACAAAAGCCCCTAAAATGTATATATGCAATTTATTTACGCAGCCAGGCGAAACGGATAATTACACGGTCAGTGATCATATCAAAACATTAGAAAATTATTTAGGTTCTAAAACCATTGATGTTGTTATTGCAAATAATAATATGCTAAATAAAGAATTAGTTGCTATCTATCAAACACAGGAACAAAAAGATCCGGTTAATATCGATACTGAAAATTTAAAAAAAATGCAAGTTGAAGTATTGAGCGATAATTTAGCCAAAGAAGAAGATGGATGTTATCGACATGATTCTTTAAAAACGGCTTATTTAATCTTTTCGTACTTAATGAAAAATTAGGAAAAGATTAAGAGTCTTTTTTATTGCAGTTGTATCAACAAATGATAATTCAATTTAATATTTATAAACTACAATATATCAAGGCTAAATTAACTGTTTTATTAAGCTAAACTTACTTTTTAGTAAAAATTTACCAGCAAAACTTTAGATTTTCTTATTTGACGCTTATAATATTATTTGTTAATTTATCTCCCAGAAAGGAGATATTTTATGAATTTTTGTAAGAAAATTTTTTATTTTCTAATATTTATTTTAAGTATGTTTATTCTAAATGATAACGTTAATGCTGAATCCGAAAATTTTCATCAAGGGGAATGGATACCAAATATCTATATTAATAAGGTCATGGATAATGGTTATAAGAGGTACCAACAAGCACTGGTAATAAGAAAAACAAGTGATAATCATTTTGCCTATTGCTTAGAACCATTTGTATCGCTTAATAGCAACTCAAATTATTTCAAATATCAAAGTAATTATCCAGCAAGATTAAATATTTCAGCCAAAACATGGGAAAGAGTAAATTTATTATCATATTATGGTTATATGTATGAAGGACATGAAGACCTAAAATGGTATGCTATAACCCAAGTTCTAATATGGAGAACTATTTATCCAACTTATGATATCTATTTTACTGAAACCTTAAACGGAAAAAGAAAGGAAAATGCTTATCAAAATGAAATCGCTGAAATTGAAAAACTAATTTTAGCTCATAAAACAAACATTAGCTTTCTAAGTCAAACTATTAATATTAATTTGGGCCAAAGCGTTAATTTAGAAGATAGTAATGGAGTTTTAAATAAATTTCAAATCGATAATTCAACTTTACCAGTAGTTATTAATAATAATAGTTTAACTATTGAAGGATCGCAAATTGGAAATTATGACATAAAATTAATAAATAAGGATCGCAAATATACTAATAATCCGCTTTTATATCAATCTAACGATTCTCAAAGTGTTTTAATAACTGGATCTTATCCTATTATTGAAGCCAATTTAAAAGTGAATGTAATAGGCATAGCACTTAAAGTTAATAAAAAAGATGAAGATAGTAAAGAAATAATAAAAAAATCAAATATAAAATTTAAAATTAAGAATATAGCAACTAATGAATTTATTGAAAATCCTAACAATATAGAGGATAAATATATATTTACAACAAATGATGATGGTTATTTTATTACTGCCAATAATTTAAATTTTGGCCAATACGCTATTATAGAGGATAGTTGTAATTTAGAAGGATATTATTGTAATGATAATCCCCTAATAATAGATTTAAATCAAAATACAACTTTGAAAAGAAATAAAGAAGGTAATTTTTACTATGAAGCTGACTTTTATAATAAAAGAATACCCAACAAAATCATTGTTCATAAACTTGGAGAAACTTTTGATTTTACAAACCAAAATATTGAATATAAATTTGTTGACTTAGAAAATATTACCATTGGTTTATTTGCCAATGTGCCAATTAAGGACATTAATAATAATATAATCTATAAAAAAGACGAAATTATTTCTATTAAAAAAACAAATAATAAAGGAGAAATTATCTTTACTGATTTATATTTAGGAAATTATTATATAAAAGAAATCAAAACAAATAGTAGATATCAATTAGATGAAAATAAGTACTATGTTGACTTATCAGCTAAGAAAAATGAAATTAATATAAAAACTATAAATATTAAAAATTATTTGCAAAAGGGTACTTTGACATTAACCAAAGTAGATAGTATAACTGGTAAAACAATAAGTGACACTATAATAGGTTTATATACAACATCCAATGAGTTAATATCTAAAAAAATCACTGATAATGATGGTAAAATCACCTTTGAAAATTTACCGGTAGGAAATTATTATTTAAAGGAAATAGCGTCATCAGAGGGTTACAATTTAAGCGAAGAAATCGTAAATGTTAATATAACTAGTGATAATGAAGTCATATACTTAGAATTAAAAAATGATCCTATAATAAAAATACCAGATACATACCAATCTAGAAAGACTCCTTGGAAAACAATTATTAGTTTAGAAAGTCTAATCTTAATATTATGGAAAAAGAAAAAAAGTTAAAAAATCCTTATAAAATAATTTTACTATTTTTATTTGTAATTTTAATAAATTTATTAATTTTTAAAGTTAAGTTTAACCATAATATTGCCAATAAAGAAGTAATTATAACTAAACTTGCGGAAATTTTACCCAACAATAATATATTGTCAAATGAGTTTCAATTAAATTCTAAGAATAGTAAACAACAAACAATTTTAATTATTCCTAAAATTAATTTAAAAAAAGAATTAGTAAATAAAGACTCAAATGAAAATGACGTTAATAAAAATATATTAACTATTCGCGAAACAACATTTCCAAGCGAAAATGATTATAGTCATGTTATCTTAGCAGCCCATTCTGGATATGGTAACGTTTCATATTTTAAAAATTTAACGAAATTAGAAATAAATGATGAAATATACCTATATTATAACGAAAATAAATATATATATAAAATTACTGCTTTTTTTGAAATTGAGAAAACTGGCCAAATGATGCTACATCCAGTTTCTAATAATGATATCACACTCATTACTTGTTTAAAAGGCCAAAATAAGCAAATTATTTATCAGGGAAAGTTAGATTATACTAGTAATTATTCTTAAAAAATGGTAATATATGACCACGAGTGATGTTTTATGAATAATTATAAAAAATTAATGATTTTACAATTAAAAGCAACGAAAGACTATATTAAAAAAATTAGCACTTGGGATAATGAAAGTGATCTGAAATTGATTTTTGCCATAGAAAGGCAAATAAATACCTATAATGAATTTTCAAAAAAAGATTATATAATATATGATCAAATCCTTTCAGCTATTGATGATAGAATATCAAGAAAAGAAAACCATCGTCAAAGATAAAGTGTTTAATGGTTAAAAATTAGAATATCATCTAGAAAAAAATTATGTTATGATATAAGAGAAGGTAGGCATAATATGATTAATGATGATAAAAATTTTGATTTTAATATTAAATGTAAAACTTCTTGGCTAGATGATATTTTTCTAGGAACTAAGGAATCACAAGGTATAAGGAATGCAGTAAACGCTATTAAATTTGTTCTCTTCGATGATATAAGCGTTCTTCCAAACGGTCTAAAGTACGATGACAAATACGAATTTATATCGGCAAGAAGAAGTGGGAGAGCCAAAGCAAGGTCATTGACTACCGTTGAATTAATACAAATACTTTGCCAATATGCAATGCAATCTTTTGGCATAAAAGATAAAAAGTTTGCTATAGGTTATGATGATTATGAAAATTTAAAAAATCATAAAATAACACGTGAGTATACTAGTGATTTTGCAGTAGAAATAATAGCTTTTGCTTGTCTTGATAATGTTTATGAAGCATATAATTTGTTGCAAACAAATAAGGACTTAAAGTTAGCATTAGTAGATGCTCTTATTAATGAGCGTTATATTGAAAACAAAGCGTTAATGTTGGATCGTTTCGATGGGTTTCTTTTAAATAGTGAAATTTCTATGGAAGATAAGGAAAGATATTTAGATAATTTTAAAGAATTAGATGACTACTTTTTTGATATCAAGACTAGAAGTTCTAAATTTTTAGAATTTCAAAATAATTAGAATAATTTTTTCTTTAAATCTAACCAAATCAATGCTAAAATAATATTGTTTAAAGGAAAAGGTGTATTTATGAAAAAATTAATTAGTGAGTTTAAAAAGTTCATAATGCGAGGCAATGTTATTGACTTGGCCGTTGGTGTCGTTATGGGTAATGCTTTTTCAAAAATTGTTAGTTCACTAGTAAATGATATAATGATGCCAATAATTGGTGTTATTATCGGTGGTCATGATTTTAGTAATTTATCAATAACAGTAGGTAATGCCAAAATAATGTATGGTTCTTTCATTCAAAATATTATTGATTTTTTAATCATTGCAGCATCAATTTTTGTGTTTATTAAAGTTATCAATACTTTAATGCGTAAAAAAGAAGAGCCATCAAAAGAGTCAAAAAAAGAAACAAGTGAAGAAGTATTGCTTTTAAGAGAAATAAGAGATTCTTTGAAAGATAATAAAAAAATCATTAAGAAAAACTAATCTTAATGATTTTTATTTTGTAATAAACATTGCGGCATAGGATGCAACTATTCCTACTACCATCACAATTAACATAGCCCATACAACTATTTTTTGAGTCTTTTTTTTCATTATCAAGCTTTACCTTCTTTCAATAATTAATATTATTTTAGCATAAAATTTTCTTCTTGCCAATATAATTATCATGGGTGAACACATTGAAATATTTAAAAAAGCACTACAATATAGTAATATTCTTATTAAGTCTTTTAATTATTGGTATTGGATTGGGAATTGTTTTAGGAATTAAACAAGACGAAATATTTAAAAACGATGTAATTAATAGTTTTAATAATTTTAAGGAACTTCTTTTAAATAGAAAAATAAATTGTATTTTTAATCACTTAATAATCTTTATTATTTTAATACTTACTTCCTTTTTAGTTCCACTTTATTTCTTTAATTTTTTATTTATTTTATTCAAAGGTGTAACAATTGGCTTTTCAATGTATATTTTTTGTTTAATCTTAGGAGTTAAAGGCTTATTATCAGGCATAATTTATAATTTTTTTACAAGCGGTATTTTCGTGTTATTATATATTTTTTTAATAACAAGAGGTATAAATATTGGTAAAAATACTATTGCGCTTACCTTATCACATGAAAAAAACTATTTAAATAATATTAAGAACACTTTATACGGGATATTTATTGTAATAGGTATATGCATATTCTATGATATTTTACTTTTTATCTTTTCTAATTGGATAATAGATAAGTTATCTTTGCTTTTTTAATAGACTTTATAACTACAATTTGATAAAATAATTTGCAGGAAGTGGTAGTATGCAAACTGTTGTTGTTGGTATGAGTGGAGGAGTAGATTCTTCTGTTTCTGCTTATCTTTTAAAAGAACAAGGTTATAATGTTATAGGTCTTTTTATGCGTAATTGGGATGCTGCCTTAAATAATGATATAGAGGGTAATCCAACTTTTGGAGAAAACATTTGTCCCCAAGAGCAAGACTATAATGATGCCAAAATCGTCTGTGAACAATTAAATATTCCTTTACACCGTGTTGATTTTATTAAGGAATACTGGGATAACGTTTTTAAATATTTTTTAGATGAACTAGAGAAGGGGAGAACTCCTAATCCAGATCTTATGTGTAATAAATATATAAAATTTGATTTATTCATTAAAGAAGCTGAAAAGTTAGGTGCTGATTATATTGCTACAGGACACTATGCTCGTATGAAAGACGGTATGCTTTTACGTGGTGTTGACGCTAATAAAGATCAATCTTATTTTTTAGCTCAAGTAAATAGAAAGGCTCTAAAAAATGTTTTGTTTCCTGTAGGAAATTTAGAAAAGCCTGAAGTTCGTGCTATTGCTGAAAAAATGCATTTGCAAACGGCTCACAAAAAAGACTCAACAGGCATTTGTTTTATTGGTGAAAGAAATTATCAAAAATTTATTCATAATTACTTAAAGCCAAATCCAGGCGATATTATTAATGTTGAAACTAAAAAAGTAATCGGTCGTCACACTGGATTAATGAATTACACAATTGGTCAACGTCGTAATGTCGGTATTTCTGGTAATCTTGAACGTCATTATGTTTGTGGCAAAGATGTCGCAAAAAATATCTTATATGTTGCTTTCGGTGATGACAATAGTTATCTTATGAGTGACTCATGTATAATTGACAATCTAAATTATCTTACAAATTTAAAGCCTACTAATTGTAGTGCTAAATTTAGATATCGTGGCGAAGATAATGAAGTATCATTAGAATATTTAAATGATGGTAAAATATTAGTAAAATATCCTAATATGGCTAAAGCCGTTACCCCAGGGCAAGCTTGTGTGTTATATCAAGATGATATATGCTTAGGTTCTGGCATTATTGAAGAAGTACATAAAAATGGGCAAAAACTTTGGTATCTATGATTATAAATTAGACATTTTAGTTGACATGTAAAGTACAAATGTTATAATTAATATGTAAAGTACGAAAGGCAGTTGTTAGCAGTGCAAAAATTAAATGATTTATTTCAAGAGTTAGGAATATCTAAAGTACGATTAGCCAAATATTTAGGTGTTTCTAGACAAATGGTCTACAATTATTTAGAACTAGACGATTTAAGTAAATGGCCAAAAGAGAAAAAACTAATGCTTTATCGTTTGTTAGATATAGATGATGAAACTGATTTAGAAAAAATAAAAGTGACTACTGATTATCTAATGAATGTTGAATCTAAACTTAATAAACATGTGAAAAGTAGGGAAGATATTAGTCACAATATTGACACAAAGGGATTAAGCGGGGATGCTGAAAAGCTATTGTTAGATATAACCTCTTTAATTAAAGAACGCTTAATTGATGACAATTATCGTAAAGAAAACTATTATACGTTCGTCTACCTTTATCATACATTACAGTTAATTGATTCTATGCCAGAAATAAAATATATTTTTGGATACATGAGTAAAACCGGTGGCTACACCAATCCTGAAGAATATAAACTGCAAGAAGATAAACAATTTATCTTAGAAGGAATAATTCATACTGCCCTTAATCTTTATTATAATGGTGGATCATCTAGAACCAAACTTCAAGAAGCTCACCGTCGTTGGGTTGCTGAAATTGAAGCCAAAAAAGAAGAAAAAATTTCTCGTACTCAGGAATTAACCACTGTAAAGATTCAAGCTTTAAAAGAATTAAATTACACTAAAATGGATAATTCAAATGCTAACGAAGTTATAGAAAAAATTTTAGAAATAATTGCCAAAAAATCATAGTTTTAAAATTTAATAAATCCCCTACTTTTATTATTTGCAAAAGAGAAGGGGATTTTTTATTTCTTGTACTTTTTAAAGATATAATTATTACTCTATTTTCTTTCTTAATAATCCAAATAGTAACAATATAGCAATTAATATTGTCAAATTTATTTGCAATGAGCTTAATAATTATTCGTCTTTTTAAAATTCGATGCACGAAAAATCATATGAATTTTTCAATCATTAAATAGTTATCTAAACGTTTAATTATAAATTATATCAATTTAAATGATTAAACAATTATAAAAATTATTTGAGTATTTTTTAATTTGATTTAAATAATTATCAATTATTAGTTAATAAAAGTATTTATATAAAAGCATCAGCTATAATAAATCTTAATAA
>CAKOKF010000001.1 GCA_934090775.1 uncultured Bacilli bacterium | reverse complement strand
GTTAGTAAACTAATCAAAGCAAGTTTGATTTAAGAAGTCTTATTAGACTTCTTTTTTCATAGGATTATTTAGGTGATGCTATGCATATTTGGACGAATTTACAAAAATTTTTGTATGATAAAGATTATTTTTTAGCCTATTTTAATAATTCCTTGTATGTATACAATTTTACAAAATTATATTCGATAACTAATAAAAAAATTGTTATGGAAATTGCTGCTAAAAAATTAATGATATTAGGTAATGATTTAATTTTAAAAAGATCATGTGGCAAGGAATTAATTATTTATGGAACAATAAAGGAAGTTACCTATGAATAATTTGATTGTCGCAAATATTCGAGTTTTTAATCTTAATAGCTTTTTAATTGATTCTATTAAAAATGATATATATATTGAAAGAATAAGCTATAAAAAGAATATTTTGAAATGTAAAATTTCTAAAAGTGACCTTAAAAAAATAAGTAAATATTATAAAGTTACCATAATAAAAGAATATAATTTAAAAAGTTTTATTAAGAAAATAAAAGCAAATTATTTATTTGTATTAAGTATAATTTTTAGTTTTTTTCTTTTTTTGGTTTTTAAAAATATTATTATTAAAATTGAGATTGTTAGTAATAATGAAGAATTGGCAAAAGAATTAAATAAGTCTTTAGAAAATAATGGTTTAGAAAGATTAAGTTTTAAAAAAAGTGATGATAGTTTATATATTATTAAGCAAAAGTTGGAAAATGAGTATAAAGATAAAATAGAATGGTTAGAAATTAAAAATATTGGAATGACTTATTTAGTTACTTTAGAAGAAAGAAAAATGAGCGAAGAGGATACTCGAGAAAATTACTGTAATGTTTATGCTAAAAAAGATGGAATTGTAAAAAAAATTATTGCTACGCAAGGTAATGTTTTGGTTTATGAAAATCAGTATGTAAGAGCTGGTGATTTGCTTATTAGTGGTGATATTAGTTTAAATGAAGAACTAAAGCAACAAATATGTGCCGAGGGAACGGTTTATGGTGAGGTTTGGTATAAAGCTAGTATCAGTATTCCCAAAAAGTATCAAATTAAAAATTATACTGGTAGAACTCAAACTAACTTTAAACTAGATTTAGGAAGAAATGATTATAAAATATTAAGAAGTAAATATCAAAATTATGATGAAGAATCTAAGGAAATAATTAGTATTTTAGGAAAAAAATTACTAAAAACGAAAGAAAAAGAGTTTACTTATCAGGATATTTATTATACGGAAGAAGAATTAGAGCAAAAAATTGAAGAGATCATTAGTACGAAGATTAATTTACAAAAAGAAGATGGTGAACAAATTTTATATAAAAATATTTTGAAAAAGATAGAGTTTGATAGTACAATAGATATGGAAGTATTTGTGACAGCTTTAGTGATACTTTCAAAATAGGTAAAGAGGTTTATTATGTTTAGTGATGCATTTCGAGGAATTGTCAATAGTGCTCTTCCAATGTTAATTATATTTATAGTTGTTATTTGTACGGTACGAATTAGCTATATAAGAAGTACTAATCAAAAAATAGTTTTACATGATGAAATTTTTAATTTACTATTTATTATTTATGTTTTACTTTTATTTGAGCTTTTAACTGGTACTGAAAATTCTTATGGTAGTGGGATAAATATAATTCCTTTTAAAGAAATAATGCGCTATAAAATTGGTAGCAAAATGTTTATTTATAATGTCTTAGGCAATATTCTTATTTTCATGCCTTTTGGTTATTTTATTTCTAGATATATTAGGCCTAAGAAGGTATGGCCAATTATTTTAGATGCAATGATAACTAGTGTGACTGTAGAAACTGTTCAGTTAAAAATAGGTCGTTCTTTTGATATTGATGATGTTATGTTAAATATTGTTGGGGCGATATTTGGTTACTTTGTTTATATTGCTTTAGATGCTATTTATAAACATTTACCAAAGATTTTGCAAAAAGACTTTATTTATGATGTAATTTCTCTTATAATACTAGTTATATTTATTTTATATGCAGCAAATATATTAGATTTAAGGTGGTTTTGATGGAAAATAATTATACTATTGTTGATAATGGTTTGTATAAAGATTATGATTATTTAAATGATGTTATAGCTAAGACTTTGGAAAGTGAAAAAGTGACTGGTGCAGTATTTTCAATTATCTATGTTAGTTTAGAAGAAATACACAAATTAAATAAAGAGTATCGTGGTATTGATAGACCGACGGATGTAATTTCGTTTGCTTTAGAAGATAGCAATGATTTTGAAGTTGAGAATTTAAGGGTACTTGGTGATATTTATATATGTATTGATAAGATGAAAGAACAAGCTAAGGAATATGGCCATAGTGAAAAAAGAGAATTATCATTTTTGACTTGTCATGGACTTTTACATCTTTTGGGATATGATCATATGGAAAAAGAAGAAGAAAAGGTAATGTTTGGTAAGCAAGAAAAGATATTAGAAGAATTGGGGATTACAAGATGAAAAGTGGGTTTGTAAGTATAATTGGTCGACCTAATGTAGGAAAATCTACACTTTTAAATAATATTGTTAATTATCATGTAGCGATAACTTCTGATAAAGCTGGAACTACTCGCAATATTATTGAGGGCATTTATAATGATAATGAAAGTCAAATAGTATTTGTTGATACACCGGGAATTAATAAACCAGTTGATAAATTAGGCAAAGTTTTAAATAAACAATCATTAAGTCAACAAAAAGAAGTTGATTGTATTTTGTTAGTGGTAGATGCTAAGGGAGGCTTAGGCCACGGTGATAAGGAGATTATCAAAAATTTAAATGAAGATATTCCTACTATTTTAGTTTTAAACAAAATAGATATGATGAAAAAAGAAGAAATTATGACAAGAATAGTAGAATACAAGGATTTATTTCCTTTTAGTGATATTGTTCCAGTAAGTGCTAAAAATGGTGAAAATGTTAATACTTTAATAGAAGTTGTTAGAAAATATTTAACTGATGATATAAAATATTTTAAGGACGATGCGATTACTAGTAGTTCTATTCGTTTTATGATAGGCGAGTATGTAAGAGAAAAGTTATTTAATCATCTAGAACAAGAAATACCACATGCTATAACATGCTTTACAACAAATTTTTTAGAAAAAGCTAATATTGTTAATATTAATGTTGATATAATTGTTGATCGAGAATCACTAAAGAAAATTATTATTGGTCATAATGGCGAAATGCTAAAAAATGTTGGCATGGAAGCTCGTAAAGATATCGAAAATTTACTTGGTAAAAAAGTTTATTTAGAACTATATGTAAAATGTATACCTAATTGGCGAGATAAAGAGTTTATTCTAAAAGACTTAGGGTTTTATGATTTTTGATCAAAAATAGGGTAAATAGTTAGTAAAAGAAAGAATTTTTAAAATGTTATAAGTAGTTTTAAAATTCTTTCTTTTTTCTAAAATAATAAAATTTATGAATAAAATAATAATTCTTGCATCATTATAATAGTAGGTGATGAAAAATGAGTAAAGAAGAATTATGGCAGTTATTTAAAGAAACCGGTAAGATTGAATATTATTTACAATATAAAAAACATAAATAAAAAAATAGTAAAATTGGTTAATAATTGAAGTAGGGGAAAGTAATGAATAAATGCGTTGAAGGAATTATTTTATATATTACTCCTTTTAAAGAAAGTAGTGAAATATTACAAGTTTTGACAAAAGAATATGGCCTTGTTGGCCTTCTTTGTCGTGGTTCAAAAAAAATTAAAAGTAAATTTTTAAATAAAACAAGACTTTATAATTATGCAAGGTTTTATATTCAATATAAAGAGACTGGATTATCTTTAGTTAACGAAATAGATGTTATAGATTATTTTACTTATTTTCATCAAGATATAACGTTAATTACTTTTCTTAGTTATTTAGGTAGTCTTACATATCAAGTGGTTAAACAAGATAATAACAAAGAAATATTAGAACTTTTACTTTCTATTTTAAAGAAGATGTCTGCTGGTTTCGATCCTTTAGTATTAACCAATATTTTAGAAATTAAATATTTAAAATATTTAGGTATTAATTTGAATTTGTTAAGTTGTATTAAGTGTGGTAGTAAAGATCACATTAAAACATTAAACGGGACAGCTGGCGGTTTAATATGTAATAATTGTTATCAAAATGAATATGTTGTTAGTCCTAAAACTATTGTTATTATAAAAAATTATATGCATATTGACGTCCAAAAAATAAAAGAAATCCATATTAGTCCTTTAGTTAAAATGGAAATAAACTTATTTTTAAGCAATTATTATGAAACTTTTACAGGTTTATATGTTAAAAATAAAGAATTATTGAATAAACTAGCGCTGTAATCTTGCAAAAATTAAGAAGTTTTATTATACTAAATGGTGTTGATGATTAGTGGTGATCGTTTGTGGATAAGGAAGTTATAAGAGCCTTAACAGGTAATTATCAAGATATTATTTTAAATCGTAGTGGATTAAAGTGCTATGGTTATCGTGTTGATGATAATAACGTACTTGATGATTTAGGACTGGTAAATACAACTAAAGACTGTGTTGATATTTTGGCTGTTTTTGATTTTTTAAGAGAAGATATTGTTACTTTTCAACCATTATATAATAGAGATGGGTACGATATTATCAAAAGAAGAGATGGTAAAACATTGCGTATTGAAAAAAGGTTAGTTGCTAAGCCGAATTGTCAAATAATGAAAATAATAGCACTGGCTATTAGAAGAAGTCTTATAAACATTATTACTACTAGTAATGGTGTTATCGAGATTGATTTAGAAAATGATAAAATTAAAGTGATTGATAAAGGAAATAATATTGTTATTTTTGAGGCTTTGCATTATTCTTACTTTGGGAATTTACAAATAATAGATTATATGTTAGAAAATGTTTCAAAACATAATGATATTACAATAGGTTATTTGTTTGATAAACCAGTTAGTGTTGATATTACGGTTTTTAATACTAAGTTTATGATAAGAGGCGATGAAACTCGAATGTTACCATTAATTAAAAAAAGTGCCGATTATAAAGAAATATTAAGAAATGTAAATCGACATCAGTTGAAAATGGAGGATTTTAAATATGAAAAATAATATGGAAGATATAGTTAATTTTTGTAAGCAATATGGATACATATTCCCAGGCAGTGAAATTTATGGTGGTCTTGCCAATACATGGGATTTTGGACCTTTAGGAAGAGAATTAAAAGAAAATATTAAAAAATGTTGGTGGAAAAAATTTATTGTTGAAAATAAATATAATTATGGAATAGATGCGGCAATTTTGATGAATCCAAATGTTTGGGTAGCATCTGGTCATGTTGCTTCTTTTGCTGATCCCTTAATAGATTGTCGTAAGTGCAAATCTAGAAGTCGCGCCGATAAATTAATTGAAGAATATTTTGCTAAAAATGGTATTAGTGGTAGTGCTGATGGTTGGAGTAATGAACAACTAACTAGTTATATCAAAGAACATAATATTGTTTGTCCAAAATGTGGAGCTTGTGATTTTACTGATATTCGTCAGTTTAACTTGTTATTTGAGACTAGTCAAGGGGTTACCGAAGACACTAAAAACAAAATTTATTTGCGTGGTGAGACGGCTCAAGGAATTTTTGTTAACTTTTTAAATGTTCAAAGAACAATGCGCGCTAAAGTTCCTTTTGGAATTGGTCAAATAGGTAAAAGCTTCCGTAATGAAATAACTCCGGGTAACTTTATTTTTCGTGTTCGTGAATTTGAACAAATGGAATTAGAATTTTTTTGTAAACCAAATAGTGATTTAGAATGGTTTGGATTCTATAAATCTTATTGTAATAGCTTTTTGAAAGATTTAGGGATAAAGCAAGAAAACTTAAGAAATCGTGACCATGAGAAGCAGGAATTGTCATTTTATTCTAAAGCAACAACTGATATAGAATATCATTATCCATTTGGATGGGGAGAATTGTGGGGAATTGCTGATCGAACTGATTATGATTTATCAACTCATATGGAACATTCTAAAAAAGATTTAAGATATATAGATCCCGAAACAAATGAAAGATATTTACCTTATGTTATAGAACCAAGTGTTGGTGTTGAAAGATTATTTTTGGCAGTGTTATGTGATGCTTATGAACGTCAAGTTTTAGAAAATGGCACTGAAAGAGAAGTTTTACATTTAATTCCAGCTTTAGCTCCTTTTAAAGCTACGATTTTACCACTTGTAAAAAAAGCTCATGGTGAAAAAGCAAGTGAAATATATTCGGAATTATTAAGAGATTTTTATGTTTCTTATGATGATGCGGGCAGTATTGGTAAACGTTATAGAAGATGTGATGCCATTGGAGTACCTTTTTGTATAACTGTAGATGATGAAACAATCAGTGATAATGTAGTTACTGTTCGTAATCGTGATACAATGGAACAAGAAAAAGTTAAAATTAGTGATTTAAAAGATTATATTAGTAGAGCAATTAAATTTTAAAAAAAACTAATTTGTGGTTGCTAAATTAAAAACAATTTGATATTATAAATAAGCACGAAAGTCATAAAAGAATTGCAAAAGGTGCTTATTTTATGTATAATTGTTGTTAGATAAAGTAAGGAGATTTAGTTATGGCTTTAAATTTAAAGAAAATGATGGGGTTAGATGGTGATGATAGTTCACTTCAAACGGAAGACGAATTTTATACAGCAACAGAAGAAGAAGCAACAGGCAGTAAAAACGGTGGTTCAAAAATGATTTTACTTGAACCACGTGCTTACTCAGAATCTCAACAAATTGCTGATCACTTAAAAAAGAGAAATAGTGTTGTTGTTAACTTGAAGAGAGTAACATCCGATCAAGCTAAAAGAATTATTGATTTTTTAAGTGGTTGTATCTATGCCATCGGTGGAACTATGCAAAAAGTTGGTGTTGGTATTTATTTATGTGCACCTAAAAATGTAAATGTACAAGGAAAAATCACAGAGGATTCATCAGTTGCCGATGAAGAAGCAAATGAGGAAGTGAAGTGGTAAATTAATAAAAATTGAGGTGGGGGATTATGCCTAAAACGTTTGGGATGTCTTTTTATGGCTATAATAAAAATGAAGTTAATGAATTTTTAAATAATGTTACTAAAGAATATGAGAGTATGCTTGATAAATTAAAAAAAACTAATGATGAAATGAAAAGTCTTAGAGATGATAATAGTAAGTTACAAAAAGATTTAGAACAGTATAAAAATATTGAAGGAACATTAAGGAGAACTTTAGTCCTTGCTGAAGAGTCAAATCAAACCATAAGAAAGTCTACTTATGACGAGTCACAGGCAATTATAGAAGATGCTAAGAAAAATGCCTCAAGAATTATTAATGATGCTTTATTAAGGGCACAAAAAATACAGGATGATGCCGATGCGATAAAAAGAGACACTATTGTTTATCGTAATCGAATAATGAATATTATGAAAGAGCAAAAAGAACTTTTGGATAAATATGATGATATTGAATATTAAGCATATTGTCTCTTAGTTCTTTTTTTATTGTTAAAAAATATACTTTATTGGGTGATGCAAAGTGTTAAATGCTTTGATTAATTTTTTAAAAAGTATTTTCTTATTTACTGGTAGTTATTCAAATACCGTTTTTAAAGAACCTTTAACAGTTGAAGAAGAGGAAAAATATATAAAATTAATGTTAGATGGTGATAAAGAGGCTAGGAATATTTTAATTGAACATAATCTTCGTTTAGTTGCACACATAGTAAAAAAATTCAATCCTCCGGTGGGGTTAACTGATGATCTAATCAGTATTGGTACAATTGGTTTGATAAAGGGTGTTGATTCATATCAAAGTGGAAAAAATATAAAAATAACTACCTATGTGGCAAGATGCATTGAAAACGAGATACTTATGTATTATCGTTCCGCACGAAAGTTTCAAAATACAGTGTCTTTAGACGATTATATAGGCACTGATAAGGAAGGCAATAAAATTAATTTAAAAGATGTTATTAAGGATAAAAGTAAGCCGATTGAAGATGAGTTGTATTTAAAAGATAATATAGATTTATTAAAAAAATTTATAGTTAAACTGAATAAAAGAGAGCAAGATATTATAATAAAAAGATATGGTCTTAATAATCAAAAAGTTATGACCCAAAAAGAAATAGCTAAAGAGATGCATATTTCTAGAAGTTATGTTTCAAGAATAGAAAAAAGGGCAATAAGTAAAATATTGCGTGAATTTATTAAAAATAATAAAGAATAAAAATGTTATTATTTATTTAACTAATTTTAATAATTGGCTATTCTTAAAAGAAGATAGATAATCATATAATGTAAGATCGTTGCCGGCTTTTTTAATATTTCTAATACTTTTAATTACAATAGTTATTTTTTGGAAATTTAAAATTAAATCATTGCCTTTTTTGGTATAGCTAATTAGAGGACCATAGTCTTTGTTTAGAATGGCACAAATATTAGAACTTTCAGTAGTTCTTTTTAAATAATTGTTATATTTAATAGTATAGTAATTTTTATTAATACTTATTTCGATTTTATCTAACATAATTTTTAGTACCATCTTTAAGAATTATTGGAATTTTTCTTTAAAGATTAATCCTTTCTATAAATTTTATATAAAAATTATCTACTTTAAGATAATAAAATAATTTTATTTCTTTATAGATTACTTAAAAAAACTTTTTTTGTAAAGAAAAATCATAAAAAATTAAATATTTTTGTAAGTTTTAGTTTTATTATCAGTAAATTTAGGCTATAATGTAATCATAGGAGGATAGAAAATGAAACCACAAGAAGAACCTATTCATATAAAAGTAAAAAATAAAAAAGATATAGCACCTCTAGTTTTAATGCCAGGTGATCCTTTAAGAGCTAAATACATAGCTGAAAAATTTTTAGAGAATGCTAAATTAGTTACAAGTGTTCGCAATATGTTTGGATTTACTGGAACTTATAAAGGCCATAAAGTTACAATTATGGGCAGCGGTATGGGAATGCCTAGCATGAGTATCTATGCTTTTGAATTATTTTACTATTTTAATGTAGAAAAAATTATTCGTATTGGTACTTGCGGGGTAGTAACCAAAGACATAAATGTTCCTGAATTAATACTTGCTGATAATGTCTTCAGTTTATCAAATTTTGCTTATAATTATGATGGTTACGATAAAAATATGGTATATCCAAGTAAAAAATTAAATGAAAATATTATAATTACAGCGAAAGAGCAAAATAAAAAATTACATATAGGAACGATGCTAACTTGTGATGCGTTTGGTCCTTATATTAATATGGATAATGTTTTAAAAAGAATACCGGAAGATGTTAAACCAATAGTAGAAGAAATGGAAGCTTATGCTTTAGTTCACGTTGCAAATTCCTTTAAGAAAGAAGCAGCAGCGATTGTAACAGCTGTGGATTCAAAATTTAGTGATGTCGTTTTACCAATTGAAGATCGAGAAAAATCATTGAATGATATGATAACTTTAGCGCTTGATGCTATTATAAAATAAAAAGGGTATGTTGGCAGGCACCAACTTGAATAGAGAGTCTAAAGACCTCTTTTTTTAGGATAAAATATGTTAAAAGAATTTGAAAAATATTTAAAAGTAATAAAAAATTATAGTACTAATAGTATTGAGAGTTATTTAAGTGATATTAATATTTTTGGAATGTTTTTAAGAAATAAAAATCTAAATTTTAAAGAAGTAAATAGAATAGTAATAAGAGATTATTTAAAATATCTAGATGAAAAGAAATATAAAAGCAGTAGTATTAATAGAATTTTAAGTAGTCTTAATGATTATTATAATTATTTAGTGAAGCAGCATATGATTAAGTATAACTATTTTAATGATATTAATAGACCTCGAAAAGAAAAAAAATTACCTAATTTTATTAATTATGAAGAATATATGCAATTAATTAGGGTTATAGAACAACAAGATAATACATTTTTGAAAGTTAGAAATTTACTGTTTTTAGAAATTCTTTTTGATACAGGGTTAAGAGTTAGTGAAGCTGTTAATATAAAAATTAATGATATTGATCGAAAAGAACAAAGTATTAGGGTTCTAGGTAAGGGAAATAAAGAACGAATTGTTTATTTTGGAGAATATGCTAATAGTTATTTAGATGATTATTTAGCGTTACAAAGAAATGCAGTAGGGGATGCTAAAAAATATTTGCTTTTAAATAAAAATTATACTAAATTAACTCGGCGAGGTGCTGAATATTTAATAAATACTATTGTAAAAAAAGCTATGCTTAAGCAAAAAATAACGCCACATACTTTTAGACATTCCTTTGCTACTGAAATGTTAAATAATGGGTGTGATATAAGAAGTGTACAGGAACTTTTGGGACATAAATCCTTATCTACTACGGGAATTTATACTCATGTAACTAATGAGATTGTTAGACAAGAATATCTAAAAGCTTTTAAAAGATGATTTTATTAAATTGGTTATGTCGTTATAAATAATGAAAAAAAATTAGTGGTAAAAATAAATAAAAAATGCTATATTTAATTAGAATAAAAGGAGAATAAAGATGGAAAAATTTGTGTATGACTTTAATGAGGGCACAAAAGATATGAAGGAACTACTGGGAGGCAAAGGAGCTAATTTAGCTTGTATGAAAAATTTAGGGCTGCCTGTTCCAGATGGTTTTACCGTTACTACAACTGCTTGTAATAAATATTATATGGCAGACAAAACGATACCTACAAATGTAGAAGAAGAAATTTATAAACATTTACAGGCTTTAGAAAAACGAACAGGGAAGATTTTAGGTGATGTTAATAATCCTTTGTTAGTGTCTATTAGAAGTGGTGCTAGAAGTAGTATGCCGGGAATGATGGATACAATTCTTAATTTAGGACTTAATGATGAAGTAGCTGCTTCTTTTACTAAAATAACGAATAATAAAAGATTTGTTTATGATTCATATCGTCGTTTAGTTATGATGTTTGCTGATGTTGTTATGGGTAAAGATAAAAGTATTTTTGAAGAATATTTAACTAATTATAAAAAACAATATGGTTATCTTAGTGATACCGATTTAACAGGAGATGATTGGGTAAATATCTTAGAAAAGTATAAAGAAATATTTCAAAATTTAACTGGTGAACCCTTTTTTCAAGATCCTGCTAAACAATTAATTATGGCTATTGGCGCAGTCTTTAGATCATGGAATAATAAAAGAGCTATTTATTATCGAAAAATAAATAATATTCCTGATGATTGGGGAACTGCTGTTAATGTTCAAGAAATGGTTTATGGTAATAAAAATAATAATTCGGGTACTGGGGTGGCTTTTAGTAGAAATCCTGCTAATGGTAAAAATGAATTATTTGGAGAATATTTAATTAATGCTCAAGGTGAGGATGTGGTTGCAGGTATTAGAACTCCTCAAAGTATTGAAACTTTAAAAGATATTATGCCAAATGTGTATGATGAATTTGTTAAAACGGCTAAAAAGTTAGAAGATTATTATAAAGATATGCAAGATATGGAATTTACTATAGAAGATGGTAAACTTTATATGTTGCAAACGAGAAATGGTAAAAGGACTGGTTTGGCGGCTGTAAATATAGCTACTTCTTTGGTACGTGAAGGAAAAATTAGCATGGAAGAAGCTATTAGACGAGTTAGTATAGCTGATATTACACAAGCTTTACATCCGGTATTTAAAGGAGAAAGTCTAAAAAATGCCACGGAAATCGGTAGTGGTTTAGCTGCAAGTCCTGGGGCAGCTGTTGGGGAGGTTGTATTTGAAGCTCTTGATGCTATAAAGAAATCAAAAGCTGGAATTAAAACGATTTTAGTTCGTCATGAAACTAGTCCTGAAGATATTGAAGGTATGCATTATGCTGAAGGCGTTTTAACTATTAGAGGTGGTATGACTTCTCATGCGGCTGTAGTAGCTCGAGGCATGGGAATATGTTGTGTTAGTGGCTGTAGTAATATGGATATTTCTAATAATACTTTAATTACTAAAGATAATAAATTCATTCATGAAGGCGATATTATTTCCATTGATGGTTCAACAGGCTTGGTTTATGATGGTAAGTTAGAATTAGAAACAGTTAGCAATAATACTGCTATTAATGAACTTTTAACAATGTGTGATGCAATTAAAAATTTGGGTGTTATGGCTAATGCTGATACAAAAGAAGATATGGAAGTAGCTAAAAATTTTGGCGCTGAAGGTATCGGGTTGGTTAGAACTGAACATATGTTTTTTGAAAAGACTAGAATATTTAAACTACGTCAAATGATTTTGGCTGGTGATCGCAAGATGAGGTTGAAAGCATTGGTGTCTTTATTGCCTTATCAGCAAAAAGATTTTGAAGAATTGTATCGTTTAAATTCGGGTTTACCTGTTGTTATTCGCTATTTAGATCCACCATTACATGAATTTTTACCAAAGGAAGAAAAAGAAATAGAAGAATTAGCAAATGTGTTAAAGGTGACTGTTGATACATTAAAATTAAAAATTGATAGCTTAAAAGAATTTAATCCTATGATGGGACATCGTGGATCAAGACTTGATATTACTTATCCAGAGATTGCTGTTATGCAAACCAACGCGGTTATTAGTGCTGCTTGCAATGTGAAAAAAGAAGGTATTGATCCGATTGTTAAAATAATGTTGCCTCTTATTATGGATAAAAAAGAATTTATTTATATTAGAAATATTATTGAAAAGGAAATTAAAAGAGTTTTAGCTAAGAATCAAATGCAAATTAATTACCAAATTGGGGCAATGATTGAAGTACCAAGAGCAGCTATCTTAACTGATGAACTAGCTTCTGTTTGTGATTTCTTCTCTTATGGAACTAATGATTTGACTCAACTAACTTTTGGCTTTTCAAGAGATGATGCTGCTAGATTTTTAAATGATTATTATACTAAAAATATTTTAGATCATGATCCTTTTATGAGTTTAGATCTAAACGGGGTTGGTACTTTAGTTAAAGTTTCTTCGCAAATGGCGCGCCAAGTTAAAAATAATATTTCTTTAGGAGTATGTGGAGAACATGCTGCTGATGAAAAATCAATTGAATTTTTTGATAAAATTGGTTTATCTTATATTTCGGCTTCGGCTTACCGAGTACCAGTTGCTAAATTAGCAGCAGCTAAAGCAGCATTAATTAATAAAAATAATTAAAGAGTAGTTTATTAAGCAAAAGTTAAATGTTAATTCAATTAATAATTTAGCTTTTGTTTTGCTATTCGTTGTTTAAAGTTTTCGAATAAAAAAAGTTGGACTTTTTTTATTAAGGAAAATATAGTATAATTTTTAGTATGAATATTAGTGTAATGGAGGATAAAATATGATTAAAACTTTATCATTAGGTCAGGCCAATTATGATATTTATGTAAATGTTGATGATTATCCTAAAGAAGGTAGTAAGGATAGATTTATAAATAAAATCGGCTGTGGCGGTGGCACAGCTTGCAACGTAGCCTATATGTTAGCTAAATGGGGGATATCGTCTACTTTTGCTGGGGTTATAGGTAATGATGTTTACGGAACAAGGATTCGCAAGGAGCTAGAAAGTGTCGGAGTTGATACTAGATATATTGAAACATCCTATGAAAAAGATACTGTTTTATCTTTTGTTTTAGTGGATAATAAAAATAAGGTGCCAACCACATTTGATGTAGCGGATGAATTTGTTAAATTAAAAAAATTTGATTTTGATTTTCAACCCGATTTAGTAATTCTAGATGGCAATGATACTTATGCCTCTAAATCAACCATAGAAAGATTTCCTAAAGCAGTTACAGTACTTAGAGCTACTCGCTTTAATCAAGATATTGCAAATTTGGCTTTAAAAGTAAACTATTTAGTATGTTCTTTAGATTTTGTTAGTGGCCATTTAAAGACCATAATCGATAGTAATAATGTTCAAAGTCTAGTTAATGCTTATATAGAACTTAAAAATCGTTATGAGCATCAAAATATAATTATTACATTAGGAAATAATGGTGCTATGTATATGGTTGATGATCAAATAAAAATATCTCCATCTTTAAAGATGGATGTGGTTGATACATCTGGTTGCGGTGATATTTTTACAGGGGCTTTTAGTTATGGTATTGCTAGTAATTTTACTTTAGAAAAATCTATTAAATATGGTAATATAGCAGCAGGTTTAGCCGTACGAGTTGTTGGTGGGAGATTATCTATTCCAAAACTTGATGAGGTAAATAAAATTTATGAGAAAAATAATTGATCCTTTTACTGATTATTTGCCACATTTAGATTTGCATGGTGAGACTACTAGTACAATAGTTTATTTAGTTGAGTCTTTTCTTAAAGATAATATTAAATTAAAAAATAAAAAAGTGGTTATTATTCATGGCAAGGGTAGTGGAGCTTTACGAAATAAAACACATGAATTGTTAAAAAGAAATAAAAGGGTTAATAAATATTATATTGATGGTTTAAATGATGGACAAACCATTGTAGAATTAGCTATAAGATAAATGTTTGAGAAGTAGTTTTTTTTCTACTTCTTTTTTTAATTTTCAGGTAAAGAAAGTTAGGCGCAATAATGATAATGTTATTTAAAACTTAATTAACTATGGTTTTAGTAGACAAAAAAGGTTTGTTAATGTAAAATTTAAGTTGTGAGGAATAATATGAAAAATGAAGAACAATTAATGGGCTCTAGAATAAAGAATTTGCGAAAAGAAAGAAAAATGAGTCAAGAGGAATTGGCGAGTAAACTAGGTATTTCAAGAAGTTATCTTACAAAAATTGAAAATGACCAACGAGGTTTATCAATTGAGATAATGCAAAAATTATGTAAAGTTTTTGCTATTTCTATGGAAGAGTTCTTTGGAACTTTAGAAGAAAAAGACAATTATTTAGAAGCGGAAACTAAAAAAATTGGTAAAAAGATAGATAGATTTCACTTTCTAACAGTAACTATGTTTACTTTAACTGTTTTATTTGTTTTATTAAGTATTTATTTCTTTAATAATTTTAATAAAATTAGAGTATATATTTTAAATGGAGAAAGTAGTTCTTTTACTTATACGAATGGAGTATTCGTTGAATCACGTCAAAAATTTATTTTAAAGAGTGGAACTTTTGATATTAAAAATAAAGATATTAATGAAGGAGATATTATAAATGTTGAATTTAAAATAGATGATGAATTAATTAAAGGTCAAAATAGTTTTTTTACTGGTATTAATGGTGAAGATTATAGTTATGATAAATTATTTACAAAAAAGGGGTATAAAAAAAGTAAATTTAGTGTTGATATTACATATAAGTTAGATGGTAAAGAATATACGGAAACTATGAATATAGATAAAGATTTGGCAATAAGTAATAATAAACTAATTTATCCTAAAGGAGAGGTTTATCAAAAGTGACTTATAGATACTTATTTGCTTTTTTAAAATTTAGATAGATAGGTTGTAAAACTAAAAGTTTTATAACTTTTTTCTTTTTCTTCAACTTTAAACGTATAAAATTTTAGGAAAATTTCCATAATTTGGTTAGGTGATGTTATGGGAAGATATAAAGTAGATATTGCAGGGATTAAAACTAGTAGTTTAAAAACACTAACTAATGAAGAAATGAAAGAACTATTTATTAAAATGCATGAAGGAGATACGTTATGTAAAGATACTTTAGTAAATGGTAACTTACGTCTTGTTTTATCCATAGTTCAAAGATTTGATAAAAGCAAGTATAATGTTGATGATTTATTTCAAATAGGTTGTGTTGGGCTTATTAAAGCCGTTGATAATTTTGATATTAGTTATAACTGTTTATTTTCGACTTACGCTGTTCCACTTATTATGGGGGAAATTAGAAGGTATATTCGAGATAATACATCAGTACGTATTAGTAGAGGTATTAAAGATAATGCTTATCGTATTTTAAAATTTAAAGAAGAATATTTAAAAGAACATGATAGAGAGCCTTCTTGGCAAGATATTGGTGATGCTTTAGGGTTAACTTTATACGATATAAAAGGCGCCATGGATTCTTTAGTAGCACCCGTAAGTATTTTTGAACCTATCTATAGTGATGGTGGCGATACCATTTACTTATGTGATAAATTAGCGGATAAAAGCTTAGATAAGGATAAAGATATGTTACTCACTTTAAGAAAAGCCTTAACTAGTTTAAAACAAAGAGAACAAATAATCTTAGAAGATAGATATGTCATGGGAAAAACTCAAGAAGAAATAGCGGCTTCTCTAAATATTAGTCAAGCCCAAGTTTCAAGAATAGAAAAAAGTGCCATCAGCACTCTTCGTCATATTATCAAATAATTATTTCATTTTCTTATTTATCTCATTTAAATTTAGATAAATTTTATAAATAACCATTAAACCTTCAAATACCATTCTTAAAATAATATTTCCTAAAACTAAAAGTAAAAGAAATACTAAAAAAGAAGTACCAATATAGCCAAAAGCTGTAATAGTTAAATATAGACTACAAAAGATATAAGTAATCTTTAAAATAGGTTCCATAAAGAACTTGTTAAAATGTAAGTAATCAAATAACTTTTTTAAAGGGTTACTATAACTATCTTTGTTACGTTTATCCATAAAAACAGTATAAATAATAATAGTGGCCGCAATAGCAATAATAAATGCTACTAATCTAAAAGTATAAAAACCGCCAATACTAGTTTTATAAGCGTAATCGTACATATTTAATCGTCCTTTCTACAATTATTTTAGCAAAAAATAGATAATTCATCAATATAATTAAATAGGTGGTTATATGCGTTTATCCGATTTACAAACTAAAGATATCGTAAATATAAATGACGGTAAAAGAATAGGGCGAATTATTGATGCTGTAATAAATGATGCTGGTATTATAGAATACTTAAGCATTGAAAAAAGAGGTAGCCTAAATAGCTTATTTAATAAAGACAATGAAACTACAATTACTTTCAAACAAATAAAAAGAATTGGGGAAGATGTTATTTTAGTCGATATTATGGTATAATGAGAAAGTGATGTTATGAAAATTAGTATTATAATCAGTATTTTAATAACTTTATTAGACCAAATAATTAAGTTTATAATAGATAAAAAAGTATTATTTATAGAAGTAATACCTAAATTATTTAATATTCATAAAGTTTATAATTATGGAGTTGCTTTTAGTTTTTTAGAAAATAAAAGATATCTAATCTTATTATTTAGTCTTATTTTAATATATTTCTTATTTAATTTAAGAAAAGATTTACCAAAGACTAAAAAGTATGATATATTATTCGGAGTAATCTTGGGTGGTATAATAGGTAATTTAATAGATAGAGTATTTAGAGGTTATGTTATTGATTATTTAGAAACCTTTATCTTTGGAATAAGTTTTCCAATCTTTAATCTAGCTGATATATGTATTACTTTAGGAATAATTTTAATGGTTTTAATAATGAGCTTGGGGGCTAAGAAATGATAGTAGATATAAATGATGTAAGAATAGATAAGTATATTGCGGATAATACTGATTATTCAAGAAACTTAATTTTAAATTTAATTAAAAACGGCGATATTTTAGTTAATGATAGTAAGATAAAACCTAGTTATAAAGTAAAACAAGGTGATAAAATTACGATTAATAATGTTAAAACAAATACAGAAGATATTATACCTTGGGATTATCCTTTAGATATTGTCTTTGAAGACGATGATATTATTATTGTTAATAAACCAAGTGGGATGGTAGTACATCCTGGTAATGGTAATAAAGATCATACTCTTGTTAATGCCTTAAAAAGTTATACGGATAAGTTATCTGATATTAACGGTGTTGAAAGATTAGGAATAGTTCATCGCATTGATAAAGATACATCCGGTCTTATTATGATTGCTAAGACTAATAAAGCCCATGAAATATTGGGAGAATATTTTAAAGAACATAGTATCAGAAGAGAATATATAGCCCTTTTGTGTGGAGTATTTCCACATGATACAGCAACGATTGATGCACCAATAGGTCGTGATGAAAAGAATCGTTTAAGAATGACTGTAACTCCTAATAATAGTAAAAAAGCTATAACGCATTTAGAAGTTTTAAAAAGATATAAAGCTGGATATACTTTAGTAAAAGCAAGACTAGAGACCGGTAGAACTCATCAAATAAGAGTACATACGAAATATATTGGTTATCCTGTTTATAATGACCCAGTGTATTCTAATAAAAGTACAGGTGATTTCGGTCAATTCTTACATTCTTATAGTATGGAATTTATTCATCCTATTACTAAAGAAAAAATGTATTTTAAAAGAGATGTTCCAAAGTACTTTAAAGACTTTTTAGATAAGTTAGATAATGAAGAAGAATTAGAACAAGATACTCTATAATTTAAAAATTAATAAAGATAAAAAGTAAACATTAAATAAAAGATACGGAATACTAAAGAAAAAATATTTAATACTAACTTTTTTTAGCTCAATAGCAAGACAAATATTATTAATAAAATAAAAAACACTAAATATTAAAGATAAATAATAATCATTAAAGTAATAGTAAAATAAAAGAATACTAACTAAAATAATCGAATTACTTAAAATGAAATAAGTAGTATCATTAGTAAGCTTATTATGATAAAGAATGGATATTAAAGAAAAGTTAAGTAAAGCAAAAGAAATAATAAATAATATAATAGTAATAGTGGTCATAAATACTCCTTTACTAATTATATGAAGTATAATAAAATAATAGAAGGTGGTAAAAATGAGTTCAATTAGTATGGATAAAAAAGATGAAATTGTCATGAAGTTAGTACATTTCTTAGTTACTAAAGAAAACTATACACCGATAGTAGTTAATGGCGTAAGAAATGAAGTGTGGTTAGAAAATGTTGAAGGACCATATAAAATAATAAGAATTAATTCTAATTATATACATAATAAAGAACAATTTAATTTTGATATATATAAAACTAATAATGTAGCAAGACAAATAAAAAAGAAAACTTTATCTTGGAAGATGAATGTTTTAAATATTTTCTTAGATTTAAATGATGATGTTAAATTAGATAGTATTGATCATATTGATAATATTAAAGTAAATGATACGGAAGATTTAGTGCATAACCAGACCGTAGTAGAAGCTTTTCCTAATATTGAAAAAGATATTATTAATACTGATAACGAGGTTGATTTAATAGTTAATGTTACTAATGATATAAATAGTAAGACAGCTAAGGAAAATAGAAAGTATGAAGAAGTATTTAAACCTAAAAAGATAGTTGTTACTTATGTTTTAATGGCTATCTGTACTTTAGTTTATATTTTACAAATATTATTTCCAAGTTTAACTACCTTGGGAGCTGTAAATGGCTCTTTAGTAAGAAGTGGACAAGTTTATAGGTTAGTTACTGGGATGTTTATGCATGGATCTATTTGGCATTTACTATGTAATATGTATTCACTATATGTTATTGGTTGTGCCACCGAAAACTACTTCGGTAAGAAAAAATTTTTACTAATTTATCTAGTAAGTGGTATTATTGGTTCCATGTTTTCTTGTATCTTTAATACCGGTTGGTCCCTTGGCGCTAGTGGGGCTATCTTTGGACTTATGGGGGCCTTATGTTATTTTGGCTATTACTATCGATTATATATGGGTAAAGCTTTATATAGTGAAATTATTCCCGTAATCATTTTAAACTTAGCTTTAAGTTTAATTGTATCTAATATTGATTTTTATGCTCATGTTGGTGGTTTAATTGGTGGTGTATTTATCACTATGGGTCTTGGTATTAAAAATAAGACTGATAAACAAAGTAGTATTAATGGTTGGATAACTTTTGGCATTTTAGTTGTATTTATATTATATATGTTATTTTTTAGATAAAAATAAAAAGTTGTAAATTAGTATTTAAATTTGCGACTTTTTTAAATTTAAACAATCAAAAAAGATATAAATAGTGCTCATAAAGATAGAATAATTCAAAAAACTATGTCATAATAATAAGGGAGAATAAGTATGCGTAGTTTAGAAAAAAGAATAGTTGATTTAATTAAACAAGGAAAGAGTAATATTGAAATATGTCAAAAATTGAATTTAAGCAAAGATACTTTTAGAGATATATTGTTAAATTTAAAAAATAAAGGCTTGGAATATGATAAAAGATATTTGATAAATGGCGGCACTTTATATACACCTAATAAAGAACAAAATGGTAAAAATGTAAGTAGTGGAGTTACTTTACTTTTAAAAAATAAAGATGAATTAAATGCTCTTTTAATATCCGATTTGCATTTAGGAACGAAAGAAGAAAGACTAGATTTATTAAATCTTCTTTATGATTATGCAATGAAAAATGGAATTCATCTTATTATTAATGGCGGGGATTTGATAAACGGTTTAACTAGTGAAAGAAAAAATATATGCAGGACACATCTTGAGCAGTGCGAATATTTTATTGAAAACCATCCATTCGATATAAATATCTTAAATATTTGTGTGTTAGGTAATCATGATGTTAAAGGCTTAAGAAAAGATGGCGTCAATTTTGCAAGAATTTTAGAAAATTACAGAACTGATTTTGCTATTGCTGGGATTGAAAATGGCCATATTTTAGTAAAAAATGATTTTATAAATATGTATCATCCTTTAAGCTGTGATTGCAATAATACACCTATGAAAAAAGTAGTTTTAGTTGGCCATTCTTATCAATATAAGGTTAAAATTATTAATGATAATGTGTTAATTTATATACCGGCTTTATCTAATTATGTTCCGGCAAGTAATGGGATAATTCCTTCGTTTTTAAAAATGAAAATGGGTTTTAATACTGGTTATATTAGTTATATTGATTTAGAAAATTTGACTTTTTTTGATGGTAAGGTAACTTCTTTAGGAAAACAAGAAATAGAAATAAAAAGAAGCTTAAAGAAAAACTAGTAAAAATTTTAAATAATAATTATTATTCATTTACTTAATTTATTAATTAACTTATAATAGAAAAACAGGTGATGATATGGGCAGTATTAAAGGAAAAATTCGAATACTTATTTTTGAGGCGGAAAGCAATTATAAAGTAGGAGTTATAAAAGTCAAAGAAACTGACGACAAAGAAATGGAAGACTTTGTTGGTAAAACTGTTCATTTTACTGGTTATTTTGCTAATCTCCAAGTTGGAGATAACTGTGAAATGGAAGGTAATTTAGTATATAAAGATAAATATGGTTATCAATATAATGTTATAGATTATAAAAGAGTTGAAGTTAAAGGCCGAGATGCTGTTATTGAATTTTTGACTAGTGATTTAGTCAAAGGATGTGGAGAGGCTACGGCTACTAAAATTGTTGATACATTAGGAGATGATGCCATTAAAAAAATTAAAGAAAAACTGGAAATATTACTTACTGTCCCAAAAATGACGCAAAAAAAAGCGGAAAAGATATATAATTCTTTAATGAAAGTAGCTAATACGGATGAAATGTTAATTAGTTTAAAAGAGATGGGTTTTTCAATTAATGAAGCTTTAAATATTATAAATAAATTTGGTAATAATGCTGTTAGCATTACAAAGTCAAATCCTTATGCTTTAAAAGAATTGATTGATTTTAAAAAGCTAGATAATATCTATATGACTTTAGGGTGTCCTGATGAGGATTTAAGGACGAAAAATTGTCTTTTAGAAACAATTAAACAGTTAGAAATTAGAACTGGAGATACTTATTTTTATGAAGAAGAATTAAGAGATGGTTTAAAAAGTTACTTTAATATTTTAACTGATGATAATTTAGATAATATTATTTTAGATTTGCAAAATAATAATGATATATATGTTAAAGATAAAAGAATTTATCTATATGAAACTTATCAAATGGAAGTTAATATTGCTAAGACTCTTGATTATATTAATAATTTACCTATTGTCAGTAAAAATATTAGTATGTTTGATACGGAGGTAGTAAAATTACAAGAACGGTTAGGAGTAACTTATGATGAAAATCAGTTGCAGGCTATAAAGAAAACTTTAGAAAGTCGAATTAGTATTATAACTGGGGGTCCAGGAACGGGTAAAACGACAATAATTAAAGCTATAACTAGTCTTTATATGAAAATGTATAATTTAGGGCCAAAAAACGTTGATGCTTATATTGCTCTTTTAGCACCGACAGGGCGCGCTGCAAAAAGACTAAGTGAAGCAACTGGGCTAGGGGCTTCAACGATTCACAAATATTTAAAATGGAACAAAGATACAAATGAATTTCAGGTTAATGAATTAAATAAAAATTATCATCATTTAATTATTATCGATGAAGTAAGTATGATTGATACTAACCTTTTTGATGCCTTACTTAAAGGATTAACTAGTAATATTCAATTGATTTTAGTTGGGGATAAAGACCAGTTACCTTCAGTTGGCAGTGGCTTAGTTTTAAGTGATTTAATTGCTTCAGATTTATTTAATTTTTGTCCTTTAGAAAAAATTTATAGGCAAAGTGAAAATTCCTTTATACCATATTTAGCTAAAGAAATTAAAAATAAAGATTTAACAAAAGAATTTTTAAGTAAAAAGGATGATTATAATTTCTTACAAGTAAGTAGTGATAAAGTAGTGGAAAGTATTAAAAAAGTTTGTGAGTTATCTATAAAGAAAGGACTTACCGATAAAGAAATTCAAATACTTGCTCCAATGTACAAAGGAATTAATGGAATTGATAATTTAAATAATAATTTAAGAGATTTATTTAATCCTAAAGATAAAAAGAAAAAAGAAATTAGAATAGGTGAAAATATCTTTCGGGTAGGGGATAAAGTCTTACAATTAATGAATGATCCTGATAAGAGTATTTATAATGGGGATATTGGCTATATAAAAGATATTTTTAGTTATGATAATTCGAAAGCTTTGAATATTAATATTGACTTTGATGGTAATTTAGTAACTTTGACAACAACGGAAATGTTAAATGTTAAACTGGCTTATGCGATATCAATTCATAAAGCTCAAGGTAGTGAGTTTGTTAATGTTATTATGCCTGTTGTTAAAAATTATTATAAGATGTTATATAATAAGCTTATTTATACAGGGGTATCAAGAGCTAAGAATAGTTTAGTTTTAATTGGAGAAGTAGAATCTTTTTTAATGGCTGTTAATAATAATTATAGTATGAATAGAAAAACATCTTTAAAAGAACAGTTACTTTTATATATTTAATAATAATGGATTAAAATTAATTAATAAAAAGTATAAAATAGATGATTTTTTTCATACTAATTTTAGAAAGGAATTGGTATGAAAAAATTATTTAATATATCATTAGGAGTTGGTTTAGCTGTATTATCATATATGGCTTATGAGAAAATGGCTAAATTAAAATATGAGGCTTTATTTAATGAAATATTAGATGAAGTAGACTTGCTTTAACATACGAAAAGTATGTTCTTTTTTCGATAATTATGATATATTTAGAATATATTTAAAGGAGGGATAAAATTGGATAAAGATAAAGAAAAGAAAAATGGCAAGCTTAATGTTCGTGATGTTAATGAAGTAGTTGGTTTATCTAAGAAAATACTACATTTAGTTTATATCATGATGATTATTGGTATTATTTTTTTAGGAACATTAATTATCAAAGAATGGGGTATTTTAAGTTTAATTGTAACTCTTTTAAAAGTAGCAACCCCATTTTTTATTGGTTTTGTGATAGCTTGGTTATTTAATCCAATTGTTGTAAAGCTAGAAAATAGAGGTTGGAAGCGAGGAATTGCTTGTGTTACGGTATATTTAGCTTTTATTATTATTTTGTTTGCTTTCTTTGGAATGTTAATTCCAACACTTTATAATCAGTTAAATGATTTAGTAGCGGTTTTGCCTAGTATTTTTAATCAAGTTAAGTTATGGATTACTAGTTTTTTAGACAAATTTAATAGTAGTGAAATGTTTAATGTGACGGAAATAGAAAATAATATTTTTAAAGTGATGGAAAATTTAGCTGGTGGGATTGCAAATGATTTACCATCGACAATTGTTAGTATTGCCGGTTCCTTAGTTAGCGGTTTAGGTACGATTGGTGTGTCATTAGTAGTTGGCATCTATTTATTATTCGACTTTAATGATGTAACTGATCATTTACTTAAATATATCCCTAAGAGTCATAAAGAAGAAACAAAGATTTTAGTTGATAATATTGCGAATGAACTTAGAAAGTGTGTTAATGGAACTTTACTTGTAGCCTTTATGGTCTTTGTATGTGACTCGATTGGATTTGCTTTTGCTGGATTGAAATCACCAATTTTATTTGGTCTTCTTTGTGGCATAACTGATTTAATTCCTTATATAGGTCCTTATATAGGTGGTGCGGCAGCTGTTATTGTTGGCTTTTCTCAAAATCCAATTATTGGTATTATTACTTTAATAGTAGCAACCGTTGTGCAATTAGTAGAAAATTATGTTTTGCAACCTGTTGTTATGAGTAAGACTATGCAATTACATCCAGTTACAATCATTATTGGTTTGCTAATTTTTGGCCATTTCTTTGGTATTGTTGGTATGATTTTAGCAACGCCAATCTTAAGTTTATTTAAAGTCCTTTATAGATTTTTAGCTAATAAATATGACTGGTTTAATAAAGATGTTTTTTAAAGAATAAATATTAAAAATTAAGTGTATATTTACACTTTTTTCTTTTGTAAAATTATAGGTGTATTTAACTATAAATAAGAAATGTTAGTAATATTAATGTAGTCAAAGTGGAATATAAGAGGTATACTTATTTTAATGAAATTTAAGAAGTTAGTTGTAAGAATGATTTATTATATATTGGATAATTTTGATAAACACTTTTTAGAATAAGCTAATAAAATTATTATTAACTATTAAAGATAGGTATTAATTAAGAAAGGAAAAAATATGTACGCGGAAATATTAATTGAATATAACAATAAAACTATTGATAAAACTTTTACTTATTTAATACCAACAATTTTAAGAGATAAAATAAAGGTAGGTATGCAAGTAAGGGTACCTTTTAATAAAAAAATAATTAATGGTTTTGTTTTAAAAATAGATAATGATTTTCAAAGTAATTATTCTTTGAAAGAAATAGATAGCATTGTTTTAGAAAATTTTGTTTTGAATAAAGAATTATTACAGTTGGGTAAGTATTTAAAAAATATAACTTTGTGTAGTTTGGTGAGTGCTTTTAATACTATGTTACCTAGTAGTTTAAAAATAGAAAAGAATCATGATTATAGTAAATATAAGACATACATAGAATTAAATAAAAGTTCTTTAGAAATAGAGGTATATTTAAAGGCCATTAAGTATCCTAAACAAATAGAAATATTAACTGAGTTATTAAATGGTAATTCTATTGAAAAGAATAAGGAAAATAGTAGTACAATTAAAACTTTAGTAAAGAAAAATTTAGTTAAAGAAGTAAAAAAGCAAGTTTATCGTCTTAATTATGATAATGTTAAGTTAGAAACGAAGCCAATAATGTCAGAAGAGCAGGCTAAGGCTGCCTCGGATGTTAAACTTGATAAATATATGACATATCTTTTATATGGGGTTACAGGTTCAGGCAAGACTGAAGTTTATATGAACTTAATTGAAAAGGTTACTAGACTTGGCAAATCTTCGCTTCTTTTGGTACCGGAAATTTCTTTGACTACTCAAATGATAGAGCGGATTTATAGACGTTTTGGTTCCGAGGTAGCGATCTTTCACAGTGGTTTATCTAATGGTGAAAAATATGATGAATATCAAAAGATTTATAAAGGCGAAGTTAGAATTGTTGTCGGAACAAGAAGCGCTATTTTTACGCCTTTACAAAATATTGGTTTAATTATTTTAGATGAAGAACATAGCAGTACTTATAAGCAAGAAAGTACTCCTAAATATAATGCTATCGATATTGCTAAATGGCGTGGCAAGTATAATAATTGTCCCGTTATTTTAGGTAGTGCAACTCCGAGATTAGAAGACATGTACCAAGCTGTTAATGGTAAGTATAAATTACTTAAGTTAACGAAAAGAATAGGCAAAGCTTTATTACCTAAAATTAGTTTAGTAGATATGAAAAGTGAGTTGCAAAATAAACATCCAATTATTAGTAGATTATTAGAAGAAAAAATTGAAGAAAGATTACAAAATAAAGAGCAAATAATGCTTCTTTTAAATAGAAGGGGTTATTCGACAACGGTTACTTGTCGGGCATGTGGTTTTGTTTATAAATGTCCCCATTGTGATATAACTTTAACTTTTCATAAAGATAGTAATAGTTTAAGATGCCATTATTGTGGTTACACGAAGATAAAAAATGAGGTATGTCCTAGCTGCGGTGGCCGTTCTTTAAATTTCATGGGATTAGGTACCGAAAAGTTAGAACTAGAATTGCAACAAATGTTTCCTTTAGCTAGAATAAGTCGAATGGATGTTGATACCACGACTAAAAAGGGCGCTTATGCAACTTTAATTAATGATTTTGCAAATGAGAAGTTTGATATAATGGTTGGTACCCAAATGATAAGTAAGGGCTTAGATTTTCCTAAGGTTACTTTAGTTGGTATTATTAATGCGGATACTAGTTTGAATATTCCTGATTTTAGAAGCGGTGAGGTAACTTATGAATTATTAAGTCAAGTATCAGGTCGGGCTGGGAGAAAAACGAGTAATGGCGAAGTTGTAATTCAAACGTTTAATCCTGATAATCCTTATATTAATTTTGTTAAAAGGAATGATTATAAAGCATTTTATAAATATGAAATGCAATTTCGGAAGAATACCATGTATCCACCATTTTGTTATCTTATAAATATTTTGATTACCGGCAAGGATATTGATTTGGTTGTTAAAGAAAGTAATAATGTTTTTAACTATATTAATAAAAATACGAGTCAAGATACGAAAGTATATGGTCCAAATATGGCTAGTATTGGTAAGATTAGTAATTTATATCGTTATCAAGTAATTATTAAATATAAAGTTGATAAAAATTTATTTGGCGTTTTAAAATATTTAGATGGAATGTATGCGAGTAATAAGAATGTTAATTTAGATATCGATATTAATCCTTTAAAAATTTAGAAAATTAAGTGGTATTTTGTTATACTTGATATTGTAATAGACTAAAGAGTAGGAAAAACTATTAGCTATGACTAAAAATGAATAGAAAAAAGTAATTAAAATGTTATATTAACTTAAAAAATAAACGTTAAAAGGTTAGAAATCGAATATGGATAATAATAGCAAAAAATATAGGAAAATAGGAATTATTACTGATTCGCATGGACTTTTAGAGCCAACGAAAGCAGCGCTAGAAGATATGAAAAGTAAGGGAATTACGGAAATATATTCTTTAGGTGATAATATTGGTGTTGGTCCTAATCCTGGTGAAGTTATTGATTTGTTAGAAGAATATAATGTTAAATCATTGGCTGGCAATTTAGAAGATTATTTAACTTTAGGAACTGCATCTTTTGATTATGTAAAAGGCTTAAAAGAACAAAGTCAGTTATGGACGGTTTCAAAATTGAATGAACATCAAAAAGGAATTATTTCTCTTTATCCTCATTATATTGAACTATTAATAGCAGGTAAAAAGATAGCTTTATGTCATTTTGCTAATGATGTTCGTTTCGATTATAAAAGAAATAGTACTTGGTCTTATCAAAGAGCTTTAAAAAATGGTGAAAAAACTTATGAACAATTTCTATATACTAATAGTAAAAAACAATTAGAAGATATGAAATACGAAATAGATAGACTTAAAAAAACTTATGGAGACGATAGTCCGATGTTGAATGGATATCTTTCGGCTCTAAATGAACCTTTATTTGCTAAGAAAAAGGTTGATTTTTTTGATACTGCAATTCAAGGTCATGTTCATTGGAAAATATATGAAAAAAGTCCTAGTACTGATTTTTATTCAATCAGGGCGATGGGAATGGCTTATGAAAAAGATCCAGTCGATACTGCTTCTTATGTTACCATAGAAGAAACTGCTGATGGTTTAAAATTTGCCGAACATTTAGTTCGCTTTGATCGTGAAAGGATGCTTTATTCTATTCTAAGCAGCGATGAACCAAGTCAGCAAATTAGAAAATTTGTTGATATTAGTGAAGAAGAATATCAAAAGTATGGTTCTAAGCAAAGATGATATTTTTGGAAAAATGAAAATATAAAACGAAAAACTTCAGTTGGTTTTACTGAAGTTTTTTTGATACTCTATAACTAAATTTGTAAATTCATTTTTTAAATTTTCTAATTCTTCATTGGTAGTTGCTTCAAATCTTAAAGTGATATTAGGACCAGTATTACTGGCACGAACTAAAGCCCATGAGGTAGAATTATTAACGCGAAGACCATCAATGGTAAGACAGTTATAATTTTTTTCTTTTGCGTAAGCGATAACTTTATCTATTATTTGAAACTTGATTTCATCAGGAGTGGGTATTTTGATTTCAGGGGTATTGTAATATTTAGGTAGTTTATTTAATTCTTCGGCTAAAGAAATGTCGAGATTAGATAAAACTTCTAGCATGCGAAGGCCGGCGTAAATGCCTGAATCAAAGCCTTTGAAACGGTCATTAAAGATAATATGACCGGAGTATTCACCGCCAAAAGGAATATGTTCCTTAACAATTTCACTTCTAGTATAAGACGCGCCAGTCCGATACATGATATCCTTAATACCATATAATTTGGCAGTATCATTAACTATTTTTGAGCATTTGACATCATATAAGACACGTTTATCTTGATAATTAGGTAGGTAATAACGCATTAAGATACATAAAAATTTATCAGCGGGAACAATATTACCAGCATTATCAACAAAGCCAACACGATCACCATCACCATCAAAAGCAATCCCAACATCAGCCTTAATCTCTAAAACCTTCGCTTGTAATTGTTTTAAATTTTCAGGAACCGCAGGATCGGGATGATGATTTGGAAAAGTACCATCACTTTTTTCATTAATCATTGTAATATCTAAATTATTAAATTGTTTATAGATGTCGTAAGCAAAATTAGCAGTTGTACCATTGCCGGGATCTAAAACTATTTTTAATTTTTTCTTGCCCATAAAAATATTATCTTTAAATAAGCTTTTATAGTATGGTAAGATGTTTAAATTATAAATATGACCTTCACCACTTAAAAAGTTATCTTGTAAAGTAAAATCACGGAAGTCGTAAATTTGGTTACCACGAGCATTGCCATATTTATCAAAACTAAATTTAAAACCGTTATCATCTTTCGGATTATGAGATGCTGTTATCATAATACCTAGAGTATTACATTTAATTGAAGCATAATAAAGCATAGGAGTAGTAACAAGTCCTAAATCAATAATATCAAGGCCAGTATCAATAAGACCTTGAACCATCGATTTATGAAGGCTAGGGGAGGATAAACGGTTATCATAACCAACAGTACAAATATGTTGATGATATTTACTTTGTAAAATTGAACCGTAACTTTTACCAATGATATAGGCTGTTTTTTCATCTATTTCGACGGGATAGACGCCACGAATATCATATTCACGGAATATTTTTTTATTCATTTAAATCACATTTAATCAATTAACTATTTAATAATATAATTATTATTATAGTATAATTGAGTCCTTTCTATTTTTTACATTACTATCATAGCAAAAGCTTTTACTTTTTACAAGAATTATGCTAGAATAAGCCTTCATATGAAGGAAAAATATAATATGACTGAAGAAGAATTAAGAAGATTAGAAAAGATAGTTAGTAGTTTTGATACTATTGATATGCAAGATATAGAAAAATTAAAGAATTTAAAATATGAAAGAATAACAGTAGAAAAACTTTCTAGATTGGCTTTTCTTGCTAAAAAAAACAATAAAAGAGCTTTAGCAATATTGATTAAGTATTATTACCCTTTTATTCTTACCAATGCTTTAAATTATTATGTTGAAGGATTAGAATTAGAAGATATAATTATGGCCTCAGTAGAAGGATTTATTGATGGCATTAAAAATTTTCAAAATGGTAATATTGCTCAATGGACTTATTTTTATATTCGCAAGAGTATTTCTAAAGAAATTGGATTAGAGATTACGACAACAAAGATTGGCGATAATTTTGATTATATAGTATTTTCATATTTAAAGTATTTAGAAGATTTAAAAATGGGACGAATAGAAGAACTTAATGTTTATGAATTAGCTTCTAAATTGGGAGTAGATGCTAAAGGTATGCAAAGAGTGATAGCATTTACAAATAAAGAAAATATTGATTGTTTAAATATTAAAAGAGAGGATATTAAAGTAGGAGATGACTGTTATTATGATAAAGAGGATATGATTAAGATAATAGAGGCATATTTATCTTTTAATTATCAAAAGGTTTTTAAAATGCATTACGGATTAGATGGGGTAAGACCATTAACGAAACGAGAAATAGCCAAAATAACAAATTTAAGTTGCACAAGAATTGCCGGTATTTTAAAGAGAAGTTTAGAAATAATAAATAATACAACGGCTAAAAATAAATTTAAAGAATATTTTTATAGTGATTATATTGAGCAACATTATCATTTAAGTAAACAAAGTCTTAGAGAATTAAAGACGCCAATTAAAAGGCTAATATATGGTAAGAAAGATAAGGGTTCTATTTGAAATTGAAATAGTGTAATGGTACTGAATGATTAAATGGGCTTTAACTCTAATAATTATAAATAAACTAGGTTATGTATGCTATCTTTTGACGGATAAAATAAAAACCTAGTCTTTTTATATTTTTTCTTTATTAAACTATATATGTATTACCATATATTATTTTAATCTTTAAATAATTTAATAATTATATTTTTTGACAATTCATCAGTTAGAAATAGTAATATAACTACTACAAAGCAATAAATAACTTGAAACAATTTTAAATCTACAATATTAAAGATACTTTTTAGTGGGGTAATAAAAATAATGATTTGGATTATACCAAGTGCAAATATACTTTTATTCATATATTTGTTGCTAAACAAATTTTTGTTAATTATATTCTTTTTTAAATTCCTACATGAATAGGCAAAAATCACTTCTAATAATATTAATGTTAAAAATGCCATTGTCGTTGCAACTTCTTTATTATATAATTTTATATTTATAAAATAAACTAGTGTTATGGCAATCGTTTTTAAAAGTGCTGAAAGACTTATCTTTGCTATTAAAAAAGGTGTGAAAAATGAGCCGTTATTTTTTGGACTTTTTTTATGCATAATGTTTTTTTCACTACTTTCAAATGCTAGTGCAATAGCCGGAATGGAATCCGTTATTAAATTAACATATAAAAGTTGGATTGGTAAAAATATTTCCATGCCACATAACGTTCCAATAAATACAACTAATATTTCTGCAATATTTCCAGTAAGAAGATAAACTAAAACATTTCTTATATTATCAAAAATTCTTCTTCCTTCTTTTACTGCAGTAACAATTGTTGAAAAACTATCATCAGCAAGAATAATATCTGAAACTCCTTTTGAAACCTCTGTCCCAGTTATTCCCATTCCAACACCAATGTCTGCACTTTTTAAAGCAGGGGCATCATTAACGCCATCACCAGCCATAGCAACAATTTTTCCATTTTGTTTCCAAGCATTGACAATAGCAAGTTTATTCATTGGACTAACTCTTGCGTAGACGGAATAATTGCTAATATTTTTTACTAATTCTTCTTTACTCATTTTATCTAGAAGTTCACCAGTAATAGCTTCGCTTTCATTAGCTAAAATGCCTATTTTTTTAGCAATGGAAGTAGCAGTAGATAAACTATCTCCTGTAATCATTACTGGCTTAATATGTGCTATTTTACATTCATTTATGGCCTCTTTAACATCAACTCTTGGTGGATCTATCATAGCGGTCATTCCAACGAAAATAAGTTTATTTTCTAAAGATTTATCTAGAATGTATGATTCGTCTATTTTTTTATAAGCATACGCTAAAACTCTATAAGCTTTATTCGATTCTTGTCTTTCTATTTCTTTTAATTTATTAATATCTTCTTTAGTTAATTCTTTAATATTATTATCTTCATAAATATATAAACAATGTTTAATTATTGAATCAAAACTTCCTTTTGTATATAAAATAAAATTATTTTCATTTTTATTTATTGTAGACATCATTTTTCTATTAGAGTCAAATGGTAATTCATCAATTCTCTTATTATTATCTATTAATTTATTAATGTTTAGACATTCTTCACATGCTTCATAAAGTGCAATTTCGGTCGGATCACCAATATAATTATTATTACTTTTTTCAGTATCATTATTAAGTGCCATAATTGATAATAATATGTTATTTTTATCTAAATCATTATATGAACATATTTTGTTGTTGTAGTAAACTTCTTGAACTTTCATTTTATTTTGAGTAATAGTTCCTGTTTTATCAGAACAAATTACTTCTATAGAACCAAGTGTTTCTACACTAGACATTTTTCTTACAATTGCGTGTTTTTTGGCCATGGTACTCATGCCTAATGATAGGGTAATTGTTATAACTGCTGGAAGTCCTTCCGGTATAGCTGCAACAGCTAGTGAGATTGATAACATAATAACTTCTTTTATATCCATACCTTTGATGAATCCAATTATAAACATAATTACTATTATTAAAAATATAATTATTGATAAAAATTTGCTGATTCCATCAATTTTTCTTTGTAGCGGTGTTATTTCTTTTTCTTCATTGTTTAAATATTTTGCAATGAGACCAAATTCTGTATTTAAACCTGTTTCACATACAACTGCTTGACATTTGCCATAAACAATATTTGTTCCAAAATAAATCATATTTTTTCTTTGTGCTAAAACGGTATTTTCTTTTAGAATAGTGATATTTTTAGAAACGGGAATTGATTCTCCGGTTAGAGCTGATTCATCAACTTTTAGTGATGCTTCCCAAATAATTCTCGCATCAGCTGGTATAGTGTCTCCGGCTTCAAGCACTAAAATGTCGCCTTTAACGATATTTTCACTATTTACAACATATATTTTATTATTTCTTTTTACTTTAATTGTTGTTATTTGCATTTTTTTTAATGATTCTATTGCTTTATCAGCTTTTAGTTCTTGAATAAATCCGAGTATAGCATTTAGTATGACGATTGCTAAAATAATAAGACTATCTATAAAGGATTCATTATTTAAAATAGATAATATGAAGGATACAATGGCTGATAATATTAAAATAATAATCATTAAATCTTTAAATTCATTTAAAAATTTTGAAAAATATGATTCTTTTTTCTTTTCTATAATTTTATTTCTCCCATTTTTTTTTAACCTTTTTTGCACTTCTTCATTTGAAAGGCCATTTTTATTAGAATTTAACTTTTTTAATGTTTCTTCAATATCTAAACTATAAAATTTCATTTTTATGCATGCTCCTTACTATAATTATTGTTTTAATTTAATTGTAACATAATTCAAATAAATTTGAAGCAGTAATTATATAATTTGGTTGTAAGAGTTCAAATTTATAGTAGAGGTGATTAATTAAAAAATGATAAAATTACTATGAAAAATTTAAAGAAGATTGGAAAAGTAAAAAATAAAAGCATATTAGTTTGGTCACTCCTTAGCGTGGTCATATTTTCTAAGTAATAATATGTATTATACTGTATATATTAATAAGTAAATAGTAGTTTTTTAGGATTAACTTTCCGTAATTAGGAAAATGGAAAGTTAGAAATTTATTTAATCGCAATATTAAAATGCTTGCAAGAATAAAATACTTGATGTATAATGAAGCAGTAAATCAGATGAAAAAAGACGAAAATAAATGATATTTTAAAGAGAGTTGTCGTTTGGTGAAAGGCAATAAATTAGTTTATTTTGAATCACTTTTTGATGTGCTTAAAGCCGTTTAACTTGCGTTAAAAGTAAGAGTGTATGATATCTCATAAAATAAGGTGGTACCGCGGTGATTCGTCCTTATGTTATGGGATTTTTTCTTTTTTTATCATATAGAGGAGGAGAATGTATGAAAAATTTTAAAAATTTAGACAAAAGACCAACTAGTGTTGTTGAAAATGACATTTTACAAAGTTGGGGTGGCATCGTTAATATTTTAAATCGCCAAAATGAAGTTCATAATGATTGTGATAATTTTGTTTTTTATGATGGACCAGCGTTTGCTAATGGTTTTCCAGGACTTCATCATATGGTTGCTAAGAATTTAAAAGATTCAATTTGTAAATATCATGCCATGAATGGTAAAAAAGTGTTAAGAAAAGTAGGTTGGGATACTCATGGTCTACCTATTGAAAATCATGTTGAGAAAAAATTAGGAATTTCTTCAAAGAAAGAAATCTTAGAACTTGGCGTTGATAAATTTAATCAAGAGTGCCGTAATAGTGTAGCTGAAAATGAAGCTGCTTTTACAAGACTTACTAGTAAAATGGGACAATTTATTGATGTTGATCATCCATATTTAACTTATAAAAATGAGTATATTGAAACAGAATGGTGGATTTTAAAGAAATTTTTTGAAGAGGGATATTTCTATGAAGGAACTAGAGTAGTTCCATATTGTCCTCACTGTGGTACTGGTCTTGCTACTCATGAAGTTGCTCAGGAATATGTATCGGAGTCAGCAACTACTTTATATGTACCATTTAAAATAAAAAATAGTGATACTTATTTTCTAGCTTGGACAACAACACCTTGGACTTTACTAGCGAATGTTGGATTATGTGTTAATCCAAAAATGGATTATGTAAAAGTTTTAGTAGATGGTACTAAGTATGTCGTTGCGGAAAGTTTAATTGCTAATGTTTTCCAAGACAAAGAAGTTGAAATTTTGGAAAAATTTAAGGGTAAGAATTTAGAATTTACGGAATATGAACAACTAATACCGGAAATAAATGTTGATGGCAAAGCTTTCTTTGTTATGTGTGATGATTATGTTACAGCATCTGATGGTACTGGTATTGTCCATATAGCTGGGGCTTTCGGTGTTGATGATGCTAACGTATGTAATAAATATGGTGTTCCAATCGTTAATCCAGTTGGTAAAGATGGTTGTTATACGGAAGGACCATGGGCTGGTAAGTTTGTTTTCGATTGTACTGATGATGTTGTTACTTATTTAAAAGAAAATAATAAGCTCTTTAGAAAACAAAAGATAACTCATGATTATCCACATTGTTGGAGATGCCATACACCACTTATTTATTACACAATGCCTAGTTATTATATTAAGGTATCAGCGTTTAAAGATAAGTTAGTAGAGGCTAATAAAGAAGTAAATTGGTATCCTGATTATGTTGGAGAAAAGCGATTTGCTAATTGGTTAAGTAATGCTAAAGACTGGAATATTTCTCGTAGTCGTTTTTGGGGTTCACCAATTCCATTCTTTAAATGTAGTTGTGGTCATAATGAAATGTTAGGAAGTATTGAAGAATTAAGAAATCGTAGTATCGAAAAATTGCCAGAAGACTTTGATCTACATAAGCCATACATTGATACTGTTCATTTAACTTGCCCAAAGTGTGGTGGCGTTATGGAACGTATTCCTGATGTTTTAGACTGTTGGTTTGACTCTGGTTCAATGCCATTTGCTCAATATCATTATCCATTTGAAAATAAGGAATTATTTGAAACTCAATTTCCAGCTGACTTTATTTGTGAAGGAATTGATCAAACAAGAGGTTGGTTCTATACATTAATAGTAATTTCTACATTTGTTATGGGACGTGCTCCTTATCGTAATGTTTTAGTAAATGATTTACTTTTAGATGGTGAAGGTAAGAAGATGAGTAAATCTCGTGGCAATATTGTTGAACCTTTTAAGACTATTGAAGAATTTGGTGCTGATGAAGTAAGATTCTATTTACCTTATGTTTCGCCAGTATGGACACCTCTTAAGTTCTCATTCGACGGTTTAAAAGAAGTACACTCTAAGTTCTTTAATCCACTTAAGAATACTTATAATTTCTTTGTTATGTATGCTAATGCTGATAAGATTGATACTAACTTATGTGATGTTAAATACGAAGAATTAGATCTAATTGATAAATGGTTACTTTCTAAATATAATACTTTAGTTAAAAATGTTAGAGCGTCTTTTGATGAATATGATTTAAATAAAGTTGTTCATTATTTAACTGATTTTGTTTGCGAAGATTTATCTAATTGGTATATTCGTCGTAATCGTAACCGTTTCTGGGCTAGTGAGTTAACAACTAGTAAAAAGGCAGTTTATAAGACTACTTATGATGTTTTAGTTGGTTTATCTAAACTTATTGCACCAATAGTACCTTATCTTTCTGAAGAAATGTATCGCAACTTAACTAATGAGGAGTCAGTTCATTTAAGCAATTATCCAGTAGTTAATGAAGAATATATTAATATAAATATTGAAGAGAAAATGGATAAAGTAAGAGACTTAATTTCTTTAGGACGTAATGCTAGAGAAGATAGTAAGATAAAGGTAAGAATTCCTCTTGCTACTGTTATTATTGATGGCAAATTAGAAGAATTACTAGGAGATTTAACTGATCTGATTACGGAAGAATTAAATGTCAAAACTTTAGAGTTTACTAAAGATTTGGGTAAATATATGAATTTGACTATTAAACCTAATTTTAGAGTAGCTGGCGCTATGTTTGGCAAAGATATTAAAGCTTATCAAGATTTATTATTAAATTTAGGTGAAGAGGATAAGTTAAAGCTAAATAATAAAGAAACATTAACTGTTACTTTCTTAAATAAAGATTTAGATATTACTAATGAGATGATAGATGTTAGGATTGAAGCTAAAGAAGGCTTTGATGTTGCTATGAATGGTCGTGACTTTGTTATTTTAGATACAACTTTGACTGATGAATTATTGCTTGAAGGGATGGCTAGAGAAGTTGTTTCTAAATTACAAAATATGCGTAAAGAAATGGATTTAGATATTCAAGATCATATTAAAGTTTTATATAATGGTAATGAAAAAATAAAGAAATGTTTTACTAAATTTGATAAATTTATTAAGCAAGAAACTTTAGCTGATGCTTTAATTTTAGAAGAAACTAGTAATCATTATGATATTAATGGCGAAGATTGTACCTTAGAAATAAGTAAAAAATAGATTTTATAGGAAAAATATTCTAGAAATAGAATATTTTTTTAATTTTGATAAAAAATAATTTGCATTTTGTAAATAAAAGTGGTAGGATATTTCTACGTTAAAAGAAGGGGAGTTTTTATGAACAGTAGTACTAATATGAAAGGTGATATTTTATTGTTAGCGGATAATGATAGAGGTTTATCACAAAATATTGCCAGCATAAATCGTCAAAAACAAGAATTTGTTGCGAAAAAATGGTTAATGGCTATTGAAAATAATAAAGTTGAAGATATATTACCAGCTACTAAAGAGGAATTAGATTTCTTTGAGATATGGTGGTATAATTTTGCATTAGTGAAGAAACTTTTACTAACAAATGAAAATAATAATGCTCCTAAAAGTCAGGCAATGTTAGGCTATTATAATGAACCATTTTTGGCTGAAAATTGGTTTATTCAACAAATTCAATTGATTGAACAAAAAAAGTTAAATAAATATCAAGTCTTTGCTATTAAAGACATTCAAAATAGAATGCAAAATGCTGTTACGGTTGATTCAACAACATCTCAAAAATGGTTACAGGCATTAGCTAACAACACAATTAAGGAAATTTTGCCTCAAACCAAATCAAAATTGGGACTTGGTGATTGTTGGTGGTATTATTATAGTTTAGTTTATACTTGCTATTTGCAAACTAAAAAACCACTTATAAATAGTAAAATAATTATTAGAGATTATTATGGTGATGATGTAAAAATAGGGACGTGGTTACGAACACAGATAAAAGCAGGGTTAAATAAGAGTTTGTTTAATGAACAAATCACTGCTTTAAAAGGAATTGATATTACTATTGATGAAAATCATTCTACTTATCTAACGGTTATTCGCTATCATAATTGCATGCGATGGATTCAAGCTGTTAAAAATAATTCTGTGATGGAAATATTACCACCTAAAGTAGAAGAAATACTTATCCAAGAAAGATGGTGCTATAAATATGCTGTAGCCTATAAATATTTTAAAAAGTTTGAAAATTTAGATTTAGTAGAAACTAAAGACGTAGTAGGTTATTATGGCGAAACTGTTCATCTTGGAAGTTGGATTCATGAGCAACGTCAAAATCGCCGTCAAAATAAACTATTTCCAGAGCAAATCCAAGCTTTAGATGATATTAAAATGATTTGGAAAAAAGGACTAACTACCAAAGATTTATGGCAACTAAATTTAGAAGAAGTTAAAAAATATAAAGAACAAAATCATACTTTAGCAATTCCAAAAGATTATCATGTTACTACTGATGGTGGAGTTTCTTTAGCGCCAGGCTATTGGCTAAGAAATCAAAGAAATAGACATAATGTTATTGGCTTAAGTGATGATAAAGCGAGTAAGTTAAATGAACTTGAAACTGATTGGGATATTAACGAGGTTCAATGGCAAGAAAATTATCAAGATGCTGTTAGATACTTTGAAGAACATCACTATTTATATGTAGTCGCAAAATCAGAAATTCAAAAAGATCCTGCTAAGAAAAGATTATGGAATTGGTTAAATAGACAAAAGAAAGATCGTGTAAAAGGTAATTTAACACCAGAGAAAATTAATCTTTTAGATAAAATTGGCATGATATGGGATAGAGAAGAAAATCATTTTAATAATGTCTTACTCTTTGAACATTATGGTCTTTCGGCTTATGTTAATAAAGAAATATTAGATACTCGTTCTACTTTAATTATGAATGCTATGATATGTTATTGCAAAGATAATGGTCTACCTTTGACTATAGAAAACAAATTAAATCCTATTATTATTAACGATATTTTACCATCTACAGAAAATGAATCTATAAAGTTAGAAGATGTGATGGAAAAATATCAAAATCGACTTAATTTAGTTAGGAGAACTCGATGAAATACGATTTAAATTTATATAGTGATTTGTTAATGAATTATTATTTTCAACATAAAAATATAAATGTTCCCATTAATTATAAAGTAACTCTTTATGATGGAACAATATTTCCTCTTGGCTACTTTGTTAATTCATTGAGACAAAAATATTGAAGAGGAATATTAAGCCCTAGAGAAATTGAGGCTTTCTCTAATTTAAAAATTTCTTGGAATTCTTTAGATGATAATTGGCTTTTTATGTATAATTTAGTTAAAGATTATAAGGATAAAAATAATAATATTAATATTAAACCTGGTTATAAATTAATTATTGATGGTAAAGAGATACATTTAGGTAGATGGCTTGCTAATCAAAAAGACAATTATAAAAATGCTCAAGGAACAGCTAAAACTAAATATAATAAATGGCGTTTAAGCGATGAAAAAATTAAAATGCTTGAAGATTTAGGTATTGATTGGCTCGCTTATGATGAAAGAGTTTAGTAGCTTAAATATAATATGTTCTAGAATTTAAAGCCTAGAATCAAAGTTTAATAATGCCCAAAAACCAAAAGTTAATACTTCCTAATGGAGAAAAATTTAGTGCTTATGATTGGCTTGTACAAAATAAAATTAAATATTTAGAATAGAAAAAAGTTTATCTACTGAACAAATAAAGGCCCTAGAATTTATTAAAATTAAAGAGTTTGGGAAAACTAAATATACCTGGATGATGGTGTATAGAGAAGCTAAAAAATATCATGAAAAGTTTAAAAATTTAAAGGTACCAGCACTATGCTTATTATGATATCCAAGGCAATCTAGTTAACCTTGGCAACTGGATAAATTCACAACGAAAAAAATATAAGAATAATACTAATCCTGACAATGGGAGAACTTGTAAACAAAAATTAGAGCCAGAAGAAATAAAACTGTTAAATAAAATCGGCATGATTTGAAAAATTCAAGTATCTTTTGATGAGACATATCCTTATCTTTTAGCATATTATAAACATTATGGTAATTTACAAGTTCCCTATAATTTTACGACTATTGATGGCTATACTTTTACTGAAGGAGGTCAATTTAATTTGTCTAGGTGGTTAAGTAATTTTAGACATTTGGTTAATCCTTTGAGTGAAAATGCTTTAATTTTAACGAAAATGGGTTTGGTATGGCCAACTAAAGAAAATAGGAAAGCAATTGAAAAAATATGCAATCAATACGGAATTGATACAAAATTAAATGATAAAATAATAAAAAGAATCTCTTATATTGAGTTTATTAGTAAAATAGAGTATTTAAAAGATAATAATATTCCACTTACGATAAATGGCGTCTTAAATCCTATTTTTAGTATGAGTAGTCAAGATATATTATTGGATTTTAAGGTAACTTTGGAAGATATTTTAAATAATTATTATAATAAACATTTAAAAAAGCAGGTTGTTAAGCCTACTTAATCTAAAAATTCCTGAAATACTTTTTGATCG